>DATLGO010000017.1 GCA_035540375.1 Candidatus Thermoplasmatota archaeon | reverse complement strand
CCCCCGCGGCGCCGGGTCGTTCGCCCTGCGCCTCGGCGCGTTCCTCGTCTTCCTCGTCGTCATGGGCGGGGCCACGTACGGAGCGTACCAGGCCTTCGAGCCCGAAACCGAAGGGTTCCGCGCGGTCTCCATCACGCCCGTCGTCGGTCGGTTGAACGCGACCGCCGGGTCGACGCTCGCGCTCCCGTTCTCGGCGACGGCCACCGGCGGCGAATCGCTCGTCGTCCGCGTCGCCTCCTCGGACACGCTCGCCGTGGCCTCCTCGCCCGTGACGCTCTCCGCTTCCGGCGCGACGGGCGCGTTCTTCCCCATCACGATCCCCGCCGGCGCGGCGCCGGGCGAGCACCTCGTCGTGCTCTCGGCCTCGACGGACGGCGAGAAGCCCCGCCAGGCGACCGCGCGCTTCGTCGTGCGCATCCTGGGCGCGGGCGTCGAGAGCGTGGACGAAGGCGAGACGGCGCGCGTGTGGTACGCGGGTCGCCTCGCGAACGGGACGCTCTTCGACACGAACATCCAGGCCGTCGCGATCTCCTCGATCCCGAAAAGCGGCCTCTTCCGCCCCTCGCCTGCGTACCAGCCGCTCGACGTCACGACGGGTCGCGGCGCGACGACGGTTCCGGGCTTCTGGAAGGGCGTCGTCGGCATGAAGGTCGGCGAGACGCGCACGATCGTCGTCCCGCCCTCGGACGGCTACGGGAACAAGTCCGTTCCCGTGCGCGAGGCGCGCGAGACGGTGCTCGACCGCATCTACGAGGTCCCGCTCCGCGTGCAGGGCCCCATCCCGATCCGGGACTTCGCGAGCCATCTCTCGGAGACGAAGCAGGGCGTCCCCTCGGACTACGAGGCGGGCGACACCTTCCGCTTCACGGATCGCGCGACGGGATCCGAATACAATCTGGTCGTCCTCAACATCACGAGCGAGTCGATGACGTACCGCTTCCAGTTCGCTCTCGGCGAGCGCTACACGCTCCCCGACTACGAGGCCTGGAAAAACGCGAGCGAGGTGGTCTCCGTGAACGACACCGCGGTCCAGTTCCGTGTCACGCCCACCCAGGCCCTCGGCGAGCCGTTCACCTTCCACGCCCGCTGGCCCGGCGCAAGCGAGGTCGTCTCGGTCACCGACACGGAGATCGTCGTCCGCCACTCGCCCGCCATCGGGACGCAGTGGACGGACCGATCGAATCCGTTCCAGCAGCCGCGCCAGTTCACCGTGACGGAGGTGTCCGACGACGCGATCGTCGCGACCTATCCGAACCCGAGCCCGCTCGGCGGCGAGACGCTCACCTTCGACGTCACGGTCCTCGGTCTCAAGGCCTGAGGCATCGCGCCCGGGCGTCGACGGTCTCCCACCGGTCGAGCCCGCGCCGCTCGAGCACCGCGACGCCGCACGCTCCGCCGGCGCCGTGCCCGGTGCATGCGGCGCGAAGGCGCGCGGAACCGATGAGCGCTCGCTCCTCGCTTTCCTCGCAACGCATTCCATCCGCATCCGCGACCGCGACCCGGAGCCTCCACAGGCCCGCGCCCCCGACCTCGGCGGCGGCCGCGACGCGCGTCCCGTTGAAGGCGAACCGCGCGACGGACCCGTCCCCGAGGCCGACCGGATGGGCGACGGCGACGACCGGCGTGTCGGAGGGGCCGCAGGCGCCCTCCTCGCGCTGGAGGCCCGGCACGCCGTTCGTCTCGATCCAGGCCCCGTCCGGGTCGACATAGGCCCAACCCGCGTCCGCGAGGGGCGGGTTTCCCGGCTCACATGCAGCCGATGCGGCGACGATCGCGGGAAGCCCCATGAGGAGGAGAGGGACGACGAGACGGAGGGCCATGCCCCGCAAGCGGCGATGGCAGGCCATGGCGATTGTGGTGGCGGCGTTGGATCCTCAGCCGCGCCGCGCGAGGAGGTCGGCGACGTGCGCGATCTCGGGGAGGATGAGCCGTCGCATCGCGAGGTCGACCGCGGCCGGGGAGCCCGGAAGCACGTAAAGCGCCTTCCCCCGCGCGATGCCGCCTTCCGCGCGCGTGAGGGTCGCGGCGCTCCCCACCGACTCGAACGAGAGCATGCGGAAGATCTCGCCGAAGCCGGGAAGGCGCTTCTCGAAGAGGTCGAGGAGGGCCTCGAGGGTCACGTCGCGCGGCGCGATGCCGGTGCCGCCCGTCGTGACCACGGCCTCGACCGCGGGATCGTCGAGCGCGTCGAGGACGGCGGCCCGGATGTCCCCGGCCTCGTCGCGAACGAGCGTCCGGCGCGCGACGCCGTGCCCGCTCTCGACCGCGAGGCGCGCGATCGCGTCCCCCGAGGCGTCGGTCGTCGCGCTCCGAGAGTCGCTCACCGTGACGACGGCGAAGGCGACCGAGCGGCCTTCGGCGTGCTTCCGGTGCTCCTCGACACTTCGGCTCACGACGCGTCACCTTTCCGCTTCTCGAGGACGCGGATCTCCCGGATCGACGTCTGCGGGTATTGTCCTTTCGCGTCCTTCTCGTGGGGCTTCATCACGTCCCACGCGGAGAGGAGCGCGGCCGAGACCGCAACGAGTGCTTCCATCTCGACGCCGGTGCGGTATTCCGCGCGCACGGTCACGGTCGCGCGGAGCCCCGCGTCCTCGACGGCGAGGTCCACGTCCACGCCGGTGAGCGGGATCGGGTGGCAGAGCGGAACGAGGTCCGGCGTGCGCTTGGCCGCCATGACCGCCGCGACGCGCGCGACCGCGAGGGGGTCGCCCTTGTCGACGGCGCCCGCGCGGATGCGCTGGACGCTCGCGGCGGAAAGCGCGAGGAATCCGGTCGCGGTCGCCTCGCGGCGGACGTGCGGTTTCGCGCCCACCTCCGCCATCGCGATCGGGCGCGCGGCCTCCTGCGCGGGGGGCGTCTTCGCGGGCGCGTCGCGCTCCGCGAACCGTTTGGCCTTCGCCGCGGCGAGCGCACGACCCTCGAAGAAGGGATCCGCCGTCAAGGGCCGCCTCCCACGGGGTCCCTGACCCATCGCGCGTCGCCTCCGGGCGCGATTTCGCGCTTCCAGATGGGGACGACGCTCTTGATCTCCTCCATCATCCATTGCGCGGCCTCGAAGGCCTCGCGCCGGTGCGCGGCCGCGGCCGCGACGAGCACGATGGGTTCGCCGACCGCGAGGACGCCGACGCGGTGGTACGCGACCGCGTCGAGAACGCCGAACTTCGCGCGGGCGCGCGAGGCGACGTCCGCGAGCGCCTCCTCCGCCATCGCCTCGTAGGACTCGAACTCGAGGCGCACCACGCTCCCGCCGGGCCGGTCTCCGGAGGTCGGGCGGACGACCCCCGTGAACGTCACGACGGCGCCGCCGCCCGCAGCCGCGAGTCGGCGAACGACCGCGTCCGTGTCGAAGGGTCCCTCGTGGAGACCGGATCCGCCGGAGACCGGGGGCATGAGGGCGACCTCGTCGCCCGCGGCGACGGGCGACGTCGGGAGGGCGAAGGCGCGGTTCACGCTCACGAGGAGGTGGGGCCGCCACGGCGCGAGGGCCGGGTGCCGGTTCACGACGGCGTCGAGGAGGTCCGCGACGCGCGCGCCGGGAGCGACCTCGACGGTGACCTCGCGGGCTCCGACGGCTTCCCGGGGCGCGGCGAAGAGGCGGACGGTGACGCGCGACATCGTCCCGGGTATGCGAACGACCCCCCGATAAGGCTTCGTCAACGCCGGGGCGTGACGCCGTGCGCTTCGACGTGAAGGTGACCCGCGGCGTCGCCGAACTCGTACCGCACGGTCCACTCGCCCGCCTTGAGCTCGTCGCCCTGGATGTTGCGATGCGCGACGCCGGTCCCGCGACGCGAGAAGTCCTGCGTCCAGACGACGAGGCCGTCGGGGTCGCGGACCGTGACGATGACGAGGCCGTCGTCGTTGAAGACGCGGACGTTCGCGTCGAAACGGACGCGCGTGAAATCCGGCGTCACCACGAAGGTCGTCTCGTTCGATTTCGTCATGGGATCGATGCCGCCGTCGGCGATGTTCACGAGGGGGGTCGCCACCTCGCTCGTCGCAAAATCGGCGAAAGCCCATCCTCCGACGACGACGAGCGCGAGCACGGCGATGCGTGTGAAGCGCTTGCGCCTGACCCGCGCCTTGTAGACTGGCTTCCGGGCGACGAAGGCCGCGGCGGCGGCCGGGGGGTCCTTGAGCGCCTCGAGCGCGCGGGCGTAATCGATGTCGTCCGGAAGGGGCCTCTCCTCGAACATCCCGAAGCGGAACGCCATGTCCTCGATGAGGCTCTTCGCCTCGCGGCGCGCGAGCTTGCGCTCCGCGAACGTGAGCCGGTTCTCGAGCGCGTCGTCGAGGCGCGCGAGCCAGTCGAGGACGTCGAGGGTGATCACGCGCGGCCCAAAGGGCGATGCCTATATAGAGAGTTCGTACCGACAACCCGGGGCCCCGGGTCGCCCCTCAAGCCTGTTTCGGCCGCGTCGCGACGACGGTCGCGGGGGGAAGGTGGCGGGCGAGGACGCTTGGCCCCCCGTGAACCCCGGGACCGCCTTCGTCGTGACCGTGCTCGCGATGCTCGCCGCCGTCGGCGTTTCCCTCTTCACCGGCGTGGTCGCCGCCGCCGAGGCGCCCCCCGTCTTCTCCGAGGAGGATGGACGCCATCTCCTCATGGGGGCCTTCGCGCTCGTCGGGGCGGCCGTCATCCTGCGCTCGCGCGGCGACCTTTGATCAGAAGGCGCCGAACGGGTCCGCGAAGAAGGCCGTGACCTTGTCGGGCCCCACCATCTCGACGCCGATCACGATGGCGCCGAACTTGACGAGGGTGCCCGCCATGATGCCGCCCATGTACGTCTTGTACCGCATGCCCGAAAGGGCGAAGACGTAGAGGAGGAGGTCGGGCATGAGCGGGAGCGAATTGAGGAGGAAGAGCAGGGCGAAGCCGTGCTTGTCGGCGTTGGCCTGCGACCAGGCAACGGCCTTCGCGACGCGCGGACGCCCCTTCGTGGCCTTCTTCACGGTCTCGTAGAGCGATTCGCCGACGAAATAGAGGAGCCACACGCCGATGGCCTTTCCGATGAGGTGCCCCGCGAGGGCGGCCACGGGGCCATCGTTCGCGGCCCGGAGCGCGATCGCCGGCTCGACGATGTAGGGGAGCCAGAGCACGCCGAGGAACATGAGGCTCGCATCCGTGAGCAGGTTGCGGTAGGCGCCCGCGTTCTCGGGCGT
Organism: Candidatus Thermoplasmatota archaeon; assembly: GCA_035540375.1. Taxonomy (NCBI): domain Archaea; kingdom Methanobacteriati; phylum Thermoplasmatota; species Thermoplasmatota archaeon. The sequence continues at coordinate 48,908 of DATLGO010000017.1, read as the reverse complement.
CAGGAGCGTCACGAGCGTGTTCAGGAAGAGGACGATGGCGCCGAGCGTCGCGAGCGCGAGGAAGAACATGACGCCCTTCTCGGCCGTGTTCAGCACGACGGGCTCGAAGATGCCCTTCCTGAGGAGGCGACGGCCGAGCCGCGTACCGAGGTGGCCCTGCGCGCGCTGGATGCGCGTCGCGAGCGCGTCCGGGAGCCCGACGGCGCCGCGCATGACGCCGCGGAACACGTTGATGAGCGCGTGGCCGACGCGGGCCTCGAACCGGATGACGGCCGCGAGGACGGCGATGACCCAGGCGAGATGCAGGTGGCCGACGGCGGTGCGCTGCATCGCGAGGTTCTTCGCGAGCCCCGCGCGCCATTTCGAGGTCACGCGGTCGGTGAACGCGCGCTCGCGGTCGATGAGTTCGAGGAAAAGCCGCTTCTCGACCATGAGGCGCGCGTCGACGTGGATCGTGTCGTCGCGGACGTGGTCCGCGTCCGGGCCGGGGTCCACGCTGATCACGGTCATGTAGGTGACGCGGTGGTCGTTGCCGATCTCCGTGTCGTGGTAGATCGCGTAAGCCCCTTCGCCCCGTCCCCGTCGACGCGGCGGGGGTCCTCCGTCGAGGTCGGGCCACATGAACGGCGTCTGCTGGATGCCGGGCACCGTGGAGCGGCCGCGCTCGACACTCGAGCGCACCGCGACGTCGGGCACCGGACCGCGCGGCACGAGGGTGCGCGCCGCCTCCGCGGCCGACGTCGCGGGCGCGTCGGTCATGGCTCGCTCCTCTCGCGAGCCCGTCGCTCCCGCCGGGCGCGCCAGCGGCGTGCGAGGGCGACGAGCGCGCGCAAGGTCGCCGTCGCGTCGTAGAGCCGCAGCCCGAGAACAAACAGCCCGACGCCGAGCGCAACGAGGAGGATCCCCGCGATCGGGACGGCGTAGAGCTCGAAGAGCGGACGGTTGAAGAGCGCGACGAGGCCGAGGCCGAGCGCGAACGCGGCGACCCCGAAGATCGTGTAGAAGACGCGGCGGGCGAGTCGCGGGAGCGAGACGGTCGCGAGTTCGAGCGCGGCGTCGAGCCCCTCGTCGAGCGCATCCTGCGCCGCGGTGGCGGCGCGGGCGGCCGCGCCGCTTGCGGCGTCGACGAGGCGGCGCGCGGCTTCGGCGCGCAGCTCTTCGGAGGAGGGCGCGGGCTCGACGGATTCGACGGGCACGGCGCGCTCGCGGGGCATCGGCGTCAAGCCGACGTGGGCGATGATAACCCTATCGCTGGCGCGCCGCCCGCGTCCGAACGGCGCTCCCCCGGAGGCTCAGCGCTTGCCGACGATCTCCTTCGCGGCCGCGGCGATCTCCTTCGCCGTGAGGCCGTACTTCGCCATGAGCGCCTTCGCGTCGCCCGACTCGCCGAACGTCGTCGTGCCGATGCGCTTCACGCGGCACGGGTGGTGCTCGCCGACGGTCTCCGCGACGGCCGATCCGAGGCCGCCGTAGACCGAGTGCTCCTCGGCGGTCACGATGCCCGCCGTCTCGCGCGCGGCCTTCACGATGGTCTCCTCGTCGAGCGGCTTGATCGTGTGCACGAGGATGACGCGCGGGTCGAACCCCTCCGCTTCGAGCTTGTCGGCGGCCTTGAGCGTCTCCCAGACCATCGTGCCGCACCCCACGAGCGTGACGTCCGCCCCGGGTCGGAGCACGATGGCCTTGCCGACCTCGACCGGCCGCTGCTCGGGGAGGATCGGGGAGTCGTCGCGACCGCAGCGCACGTAGCACGGACCCTCGACCTCGACGATCGCCTTGATGATCGACTCCATCTGCGGAGCGTCCGCGGGCACGAAGACCTTGAAGTTCGGCAGCCCTCGCATGAGGCTCAGGTCCTCGAGCATCTGGTGCGTCGCTCCGTCGCCGCCGACGGAGAGGCCCGCGTGCGTCGCGACGATCTTCACGTTGAGATTCGGGTACGCGATGCTCTGGCGGATGACGTTGTACGGCTGGCCGGCCGCGAACGTCGCGAACGTGCTCGCGAAGGCGATCTTGCCGGAGGCCGCAAGGCCGGCCGCGACGCCCATGAGGTTGAGCTCCGCGATGCCGACGTCGAAGAAGCGGTCGGGGAAGAGCGTGCCGAAGCGCTTCGTCTTCGTCGAGAGCGCGAGGTCCGCGTCGAGGACGACGACCTTCGGGTTCACGCGGCCGACCTCCGCGAGCGCGTGCGAGTAGGCGTCCCGCAGGTTCATCTTCGGGACGACGTCGGGCGCGAGCGGCATCACGCCACCCCCGCCGGGGCCGCCGCGGCCTTGCGGTCCGCAAGGCGCTTTCCTGCGAGGTCGAGCTCGGTCATGGCCTTCACGTACTCGTCCTGCGACGGCGCCTTGCCGTGGAAGGAGAGCGTGCCTTCCATGTACGAGACGCCCTTGCCCTTGACCGTGTGCGCGATGACCATCGTGGGCTTGCCCGTGACGCGGCGCGCCTTCTCGAGCGCCTCGAGGATTTCCTTGAGGTCGTGGCCGTTCACCTCGATCACGTACCACCCGAACGCGCGCCAGCGCTCGGCGATGGGCTCGATGCTCATGATCTCCTCCGTCGGGCCGTCGATCTGGAGACCGTTCCGGTCGAGGACCGCGACGAGGTTGTCGAGCCGGAAGTGGCTCGCGCTCGCGGCCGCCTCCCAGATCATGCCGGCCTGGCATTCGCCGTCGCCGACGATGCAGTACACGCGGTGCTTCGTTCCGTCGAGCTTCGAGGCGAGCGCCATGCCGACGGCGCCGGAGAGCCCTTGTCCCTCGCTTCCGCCGTTGAACTCCACGCCGGGCGTCTTCTTCATGTCGGGGTGGCCCTGCAGGTGGGAATCGATCTTGCGGAGCGTCTTGAGGTCCTCCATCGGGAAGTAGCCGTGGAGCGCGAGACACGCGTAGAGCGCCGGGCAGCAGTGGCCCTTGCTCATGACGAGCCGGTCGCGACGGTCCCACTTCGGGTTCTGCGGATCGTGGCGCATGACCTCCCAGTAGAGCGCCGTGAGGACGTCCGTCGACGACAAGGACCCGCCCGGGTGGCCGGATCCCGCGTGATAGACCTGTTCGATGACGAGCTTCCGTACCTTGAGCGCGATCTCCTCGAGTTCGAGGAGGCGCTCCTCGCTGACCGTCACGTTTCTCCCACCCGCGATGGCGGCGCGTCGGCGCGTCCGCGGCCGCTTCGCGGGCCCTCGGGCCGGCGTCGCGCCGCGGGCCGGCGGCGGCCCTCGACGCGCGTCCCATGCCAGGGCGCGGATAAATAGGTTCCCCGGCGCGGGGGTCAGAACGACGCCTTGGCGCCCCGAAGCTCCACGCCGCGCGACGGCACGGCCGTGCCGGTGCCCGCCTCGACGCGGCCGACGACCGCGGCCTTGTGGTGCCGGGAGAGGGCCTCGACGGCCTTCGCGGCGCCCGCCTCCGGCAGCACGACGGCGAGCCCCATGCCCATGTTGAACGTGCGGTGCATCTCGTTGGCCTCGACGCGTCCCGCCTCCGCGACGAGATCGAAGATCGGCGGCACGTCGAGCGGGCGGTCGATCACGTAGCGGACGTCCTTGCGCAGGCGGGGGATGTTCAGGAGCCCCGAGCCCGTGATGTGCGCGATGCCGTGCACGTCGGGAACCGCCTCGAGCATCTCGAGCACGGCGCGTACGTATATGGCGGTCGGCTCGAGGAGGGCTTCCCCGACCGTCCCGCCGCCGGGCGCCTTGTCCGAGAGCGCGATTCCGGCATCGGCGATCGCGCGGCGCGCGAGGGTGAGGCCGTTCGAGTGGATGCCGCTCGACGCGACGCCCACAACGACGTCCCCGGGCGCGATGCGCGACCCGCCGATGATGCGGTCCTTCTTCACGTACGCAAGGCACGTCCCCGCGAGGTCGAAGCCCTTGACGAGGCTCGGCAGGACCGCGGTCTCGCCGCCGACGATGCTCACGTTCGCCCGACGGGCGCCCTCGTTGAGCCCCTTCGCGATCTCGGCCGCGAGGTCCGGGTCCGCTTTCTCGACCGCGAGGTAGTCGACGAAGGCGAGCGGCTCGGCGCCGACGCAGACGACGTCGTTCACGTTCATCGCGATGCAGTCGATGCCGACCGTGTCCCACTTGCGAAGCGCGTTCGCGACCTCGAGCTTCGTGCCCACGCCGTCCGTCGCGAGGACGAGCGCGTACTCGCCGAACTCGACCATGCCCGCGAAGTGGCCCGAGCCCCCGAGGGGGCGACCGACGCCCTGGCGCGCGAAGGAGAGTAGGCCCGAGATGCGCTTCGCGGCCTCGTCCTTCGCGACGATGTCCACGCCGGCCGAGGCGTAGGTCAGCGGCTTCGAGGGTTCGGAGGGCATCCGGGTCACGCGGCCGCGACGCCCGTCGCGCCGGAAAAAGGTTCGCCCGTCACGTCTCGTCGCCGTAGCGATAGGCGTGCGTGGCGGCCACCCGCTGCACCATCGCGGGATCCGCCAGGTCCGCTTTTCGGTAGGCGCAGATGAGGCCGCACGACGCGTGGAGGGTCGGTCCAAGCCATGTCTCGAAGGCGAACCACTCCTTCACGCGGCCCGACTCGAAGTACACGCGGCTCGCGTCCACGAAGATGCGGACGCCGTCCCAGCCCCCTTCCTGCGCCATGCGGTCGAGGGAAGTCACGACTTCCGAGACGTGCGTGTAGTCGATCGCGCCCTTCCTCGCCTCGAATGCGTCGACGTGATGCGCGACGACGAGCCTCTTCTCCGCGTCGAGGCGTTCCGCGGCGGCGTGGCTGCGCAGCGCGAAGTCCCGGGCGCGCGCGTCGTCCTCGAAGGCGTGGACAAAGACGGCGACCTCGCGCCGGTCGATGCCCCGCTTGAGGAATACGCCCAGGGCTTTCGAAAGCTCGGTCATGGAGCCGTAAACGAAGACCGCATGGTCGTGCCGCCGCAGGCGCCGTCCGTCCGCGAGACCTGGTGGAGTGGTCAACCTACATCACCCGAAGCGGAGCCCCCATGGTTCCAGGCGAACGTGAGGATGACGGTTCCACCGCGCGCGGTGGATGTGGCGATCCCGCCGCTTCGCATTTTTGATATAAAATGGACCTGGACGGGTGAATGAGGGGAAAAGGATGGGGCGCTCGCCGCCCCCCGCGCCCGACGGCTCCGCGCCGGGCGGGTCTTCCGACCCGCCCGGGGCGCAACCCGGAACTTCAGGTCCGGCTCAGCCGGCGTAGTAGTCCGCGCCGTACGGCTCGGGCTTGAGGCCCTTGCGCGTGCGGATTTCGCCCGTGACCTTGTCGAGGAGTTCACGGGGAAGGGCCTGGAAGCCGACGTTCTCCGTGGACCACAGGACGCGGCCCTGGGCGGCCGAGCGGATCGCGCCCGCGAAGCCGAACATCGCGGCGACGGGGGCCTTCGCGTGGATGATCGCCATGTCGCCTTCGGACTCCATGTCCTCGATGACGCTGCGGCGCTGCTGCATCTCGCGCGTCGCGCCGCCCATCACGTCCTGCGGGACGCTGATGTAGACCTTCTGCATCGGCTCGAGGAGCGTCGTGCCGGCGACCGTCATCGCGCCGTAGCACGCGTTGCGGACGGCCGGGATGACCTGCGCGGGGCCGCGGTGGACCGCGTCCTCGTGCAGCTTCGCGTCGTGGAGCACGAACTTGACGGCCTGGATCGGCTCGCCCGCGCGGGGTCCGCGGGCGCAGACCTCCTTGAAGGCGTCGAGGATGAGTTCCTTCGTCTCGTGGATGCCCTGGATACCCTTCGTCACGTCGACGAAGACGTTGGTGCCCACGAGGCCGAAGAGGCCCTTCGAGAAGTCGCGGTCCCATCCGAGTTCGACGAGCTTCGGAACGAGGGCCTTGACATCCTTGATCTTGCCGTTCGAGTCGGGGATCTCGCCGTTCTTGATCGCCTGGACGAGGGAATCCTCGAGGATCTCGGCCGTGACGTAGAACTTGTTGTGCTTGTTCGGGGACTTGCCCTCGAAGGGCTGCGGCGTGCGGCCGAGGACGCACTCGCGGTACACGACGATCGGGGCGGACGTCTTGATGTCCACGCCGTGGTCGTTGCGGATGCGGTACTCCGTGATCTCGAGGTGGAGCTCGCCCATGCCGCTCATGAGGTTCTCGCCCGTCTCCTGGTTGATCTGGACCTGGATCGACGGGTCGGCCTTGGCGACCGTGCGGAGAACCTCGACGAGCTTCGGGAGGTCCTTCGTCTGCTTGGCCTCGACGGCGACCGTGACGACCGGCTCCGACACGTGCACGATGCGCTCGAAGGGCTCGATGTCGGGGGACGTCGAGACCGTCGAACCGGCGATCGCGTCGCGCAGGCCCTGCACGGCCGCGATATTGCCGGCCGTGACCTGGTCCACGGGGATGCGGTCGGCGCCGACCATGACCGCGACCTGCTGGCTGCGGTTCTTGCCGGCCTGGCCCATGACGTAGAGGTCCTGCCCCTTCTGGACGCGGCCGGAGAAGAGGCGGCCGAACGCGATTTCGCCCGCGTGCGGGTCGATGATGATCTTCGTGACCATCAGCGTGAGCGGCCCGTTCTCGTCGCAGTTGACCATCGCCTTGCCGACCTCGCTCTCGAGGTCGCCCTTCCAGATGTGGGGGATGCGGTACTTCTGCGCGACGTGCGGCGCCGGGTGGTGCGTGATGGACGCGTTGAGGAGCACGCGGTGGAGCGGCGCCTTCTTCGCGAGGCCCTTCTGGTCGCCCGCGTTGCAGTGATCGATGACGTCCTTGAACGTGAGGCCCGTCTTCTTCATCCACGGGACCGAGATGGCCCAGTTGTTGTACGCGGAGCCGATGACGACGTTGCCCGTCTCGGGACGCAGCGTCCAGGCCTCCTTGAACTCCTGGGGCACCATCTTCATGATGAGGCCGTTGACCTCGGTGATGTGCTTCGCGATGCGCTGCTGCAGCTCGACCGGGCCGAGCTTGAGCTCGTTGATGAGGCGGTCCGTCTTGTTGATGAAGAGGATCGGCTTCACCTTCTCGCGGAGCGCCTGGCGCACGACGGTCTCCGTCTGGGGCATCGGGCCCTCGACGGCGCAGACGACGATGACGCAGCCGTCGACCGCGCGCATCGCGCGCGTGACGTCGCCGCCGAAGTCGACGTGGCCGGGCGTGTCGATGAGGTTGATGAGGTAGTCCTGGCCGTCGATCGTGTGCACCATCGACGCCGAGGCCGCGTTGATCGTGATGCCGCGGGCCGCTTCCTGCTCGTCGAAGTCCATGACGAGCTGCTTGCCCGCGAGCTCCTCCGACATCATGCCCGCGCCCGCGACGAGATTGTCCGAGAGCGTGGTCTTGCCGTGGTCGATGTGAGCCGCGATGTCGATGTTCCGGATGTACTCCGGCTTGTGCATGAGGTCGCGGGCCTTCGCGATGTTGTCTTCCTTTCGGCCCATGGAGTTCCCTCTCTGGAAGGGGCCCGGGGTGACCCCGGGACGGAGCGTTGAAGGGCCAATCCCTATAAAAACCATTCCGAGCGCCCGCGCGCGGGGATCGCCGGGTGGCGGGGCCGGGACCGGGACCGAGTGCCGGGCATCGGGACCGGGCGCCGGGCTTCGGGTGCCGGGTGTCGGGCGTCGGGACCGGGTGTCGGGCCTCGGGAGCCGGGACCGGGACCGGGAGCCGGGTGCCGGGTGGCGGGTCCGGGACCGGGCGCCGGGCGTCGGGACCGGGCGCCGGGCGTCGGGACCGGGCGCCGGGCGTCGGGTCCGGGACCGGGTCCGGGACGGGGCGCGCAAACCGTTGATCCCTCCCGGGTCGCGTCCGGGTGACGGGAGGCTGTCAAGGTGGGCTCCGCCACCAGGTTCCTCGCGCTCGGCGGATCACCCGATCGGGTACGCGCGGCCCGGCGGGGGCGAGGCGCGATCCTTCACGCTGTACACGCAGCGGCCCCGCGCGACGAGGCGGTCCTGGTCGTCCTTCACGTCGACGTCCACAAACGCGACGTGCTTGCCGGACGACGCGACGCGCGCCTCCGCGATGAGCGGTCGCCCGGCGATCGCGGGCCGCAGGTAGTCGACGCGCATGTCGATCGTCGGGGTCGGGATCTGCGTCTCGATGAAGAGCGCGGCGCCGCCCGCGAGGTCGACGAGCGCCGCGATGATGCCGCCGTGGACCGCGGGCACAAGCGGGTTGCCCACGAACTCCTCCTTCGGCGGGATCCTCAGCACCGCGAGGCCGGGAGCCGCCCGGACGACCTCGACCCCGAGGTACGCGTGGAAGGGCGGGATGCGGATGAGGTCGTCGAGCGTCGCGATGACGTCCGCGTCGGTCACGCGCCCCCGATGCGCGGGCCGCGTCTCAAAGCCATCGCTCGTGGCCGGGGTAGAACGGCGGCTCGTCGTCGGGGTTCTCGGCCTTCCAGGCCTTGTACCACGACCGCAGCCGTCGCACGCGGGCGCGCGAGGCGCGAAGCCTCGTGTGCGGCGCCTCGACGAGCGCGCGCTCGACGCGCCAGACGTGGCGCTTGGCAAGCCGCCAGTCGCCGCGCACCGCCTCGGCGAGGTCGACGACCGCGTAGCCCGTGATCTCGCCCGTGTAGTCCACGAACGGGTCGAAGTAGCTCCACGCGAGGTCGCGCACGGATCGGAAGACGGGACGCCGGCCGTGGAGGCCGGGATAGCGCGATCGCGACACCGCCCCCCAGCGTCCGCGATCCTCGAAAAGCAGCACGGCGTGGCCGAGTCCGTCGCGCGAGTCGATGGAAAGGAGCGTCGGCGGGAAACCGCGCTGCTCGAGGATGACGGCCGCGCTCACGGCCGCTTCGAGGCAGTGCGCGGTCCCCGCGCGAACGACGCCGCGGAAGGAGCGGCACGTCGGGCCCTCCTTCTCCTTGTTGTACGGGACCGTTTCAAGCCATCGCTGCACGGCCCTCGGCGTCGCGAGCCGCTCCACGAGCGCGCGTTCGCGCGGGGTGAACGCGTCGAGGTCCGGCTTGGCCGCCACGGCTTGGGGAGCGCGCCTTCGCGCCTTAAGGTCCGCCGTTTCCGGCCGAAGCTTCATGAGGGGCCCGCGACAGAGCCGTCGCGTGCGCAGCATCTCGGATCTTGTGCGGACGTACAAGTTCATCAACAGCCCGGAGGCCCCCGCCTGGAGCGTCCGCTTCACGGACGCCGTCCTCCTCGTTGCGCTCGTCGGCGTTGGCTTCGCGCTCGCCTCGCAGGGGCACGACGAACGCGCGAACACCGTCGCGGCCTCGACGCTCGACGACGGGAAGGACGGCCGCGGCGCCGTTTACGTCGGCTTCGACCCCGCCGCGTTCGACGCGAAGAAGGCGTTCGACGCGGCGGCGCCCGCGGAGGCGCTTGCCGCATGGAAGCGCGAGAACCCGGACGCGCGCATCGTTTCCGAAGAGCCCGTCCTCGAGCGCGGCATCCTCGTGGGGTACCGCGTCACCTACGAGCGGCCGTGAGTCAGAACGGCATCCCGGTGACCGGAAGGACGACGAACAGCAGCGTGTTCGCGACGCCGTGCGAGAGGCCCACGCCGACGACGCTTCCGGTGCGCCGGGCGACGAGGCCGAAGGCGAGGCCCGCGACGAGGACGACGAAGACCATCGCGGCCGAGCCGTAGGCGATCGCGAGGATGGCGTTCGCGAGCGCGGGAATCGCGACCGCGCCCGCGGTTCCGAAGGGTCCGAGGAGCGTCCTGAGGAGCAGGCCGCGGTAAATGAGCTCCTCGAGGACGCCGCCGAACACGATCATCATGAGGGCGGGTCCGACGAGGGCGGGCAGACTCGCGTTCGGCACGAGCGCGCTCGGCGCGAGGATGTGGTACTCGATGAGGCCGAGCGGAACGCCGAGCGCGACGACGCCGATCTCGAGCGCGCGGTGGCGGGGCTCGCTCGCGCGAAGCCCCATCGCTCGGGCGGATTCGCCGAGAACGCCGAGGGCGGTGATCGTCGCGAGCGAGACGACGACGCCGAGGATGAGGAACCATTGGAGGAACGAGAACTGCGACAGCGGGATCGCGAGGCTCACGAGCCGGATCACGGGCAGGACCGAGATCGCGACCGCGAGCCGGCTCAACGGTTCGCTGCGGTTCCAGAGGGCGCCCGCGTGGATGAGGAGGCCGAAGAGGACGACGGCGTGGAGGAGGAATCCGTAATAGGGATTGACGTACACGGCCGCTTCGGCGAGCGCGGTCACGCCGAAGTAGACGCCGACGATCTCCCACCGGTTCGCGGGAACGTGCGACGACACGTCCTCGAGCCGGTGGTAGATGCGCTCGAACACCGGGGACGCCGTGAAACGCGCAACGCGCTTGAGCTCCGCGGGCCTGCCGCGCGTGCGCGCCTCCGGCGCGACGTCGACGACGCCGCGCTTTCCGCAGGCGCGGCATTTCACGACGAACCGACCGGCGCCTTCGAGGGGGACCGAGGTGCGCGCGCCGCAGGCGGCGCAGACGACGTCCGTCAGTCCCTCCGCCACGTTCGTTGGCCTCTCAAAGGCGCATCGCGGGCGCGGGGGTCTCGTCGACGCGGAAGTGCCGCGTGACGCGGTCGAGGTCGCGCGCGAACTCGCTGCCCGTCGGCGTCACCGCGTAGCGGCCCTTGTCGTCGACCGTGATGAATCCCTTCTCGACGAGAAGGTCGAGATACTTGACGAGCATGTCATAGCTCAAATTCGCGCCGTACATGATCCTCGTCTTGCGGTGGCCCTGCGCCACCAGGCTCATGATTTCCTGGATGATCTCGATGCGGCTTCGCTTCTCGGATGCCAATGTGCCAACCAGCCTCGCCTCCCGTGACGCGCGACGGAGCGGGGGCTCGCGTCGCATCGGTCTTGCAATATGGACGACGCTCCCCCCTGAAAGGGCTCGTCATCCCAGCCTCTGCCAACCGGGACTGCAGGACGCCTCTATGCGTGATCTCCTCTTAACTCCTCCTGAGAACCGGCAGTGAGTGAACACATCGAGGCTTGACACGTCCGCCCCGCGGCCGTCCGCGGGCGATCGGACCCCCGGGGTCCGCCCGGGGGAGGGCGATCGGGCCTGCCGGAACGTCCGAGCCGGTCGTTTGACCGGCGGCTCAGCGGCGGCGCGAGACGGCGAAGGCCGCCATCCCGAGACCGACGATCGAGAGCGCGACGGTCGGGAGCTCAGGCGTCGGCCATGCGGGCGGCGTGAAGGCGTAGGAGACGGAGCTGCGCGGAACGGGCGCGCCGTTGATGCGCTGGGCGTCCTCCGTGCCGATGCGGGCCGGCGTTCCGAGGGCCTTCACCGCGATCGCGAAGGTCTCGCCCTTCTTCACGGGGCAGGAGGCCGGCTGGAACGAGGCGGTGAAGATCTCCGCGCGCGTCTGGTCGACGATCTCAAGCGGCGGGAGGGTGCCGGCCGCGCCGACGTTGATCTGCTGGGGCGCGCCGCAGGGCGTGAACGTGGCGTTGAAGACGCCCACGGCGACCTCGAGGTTCGAACCGGCGCGGATCTGGAGGCGCACCGTGAAGGTGCGGCCGCCGCCGCCCATCTCGAAGTTGGCGAGGGCGGACTCGTTGGAAGTCCAGTAGGCGATCTCGTTCGGAGCGAGCGTCACGACGCCGCCGGAGGGGGGCGCGGCCTGCGGGATGACGCGGAACATGGTGAACGGGGCCGTGGGCGAGGTGCCGGATCCCGCAAGCGTCCACCGCTCGACGCTGTTGGGGGGAGATTGGTACGTCGCCGCCGCGGTCGGAAGCGCGAGAATGAGCACCGTCACGAGCGCGAGCGCGATCCTGTTCACTGTCGTCACCAGCTTCGGAACCCGCGCGCACTAGGAAAGCGTATGCGGCATTGGCTTCGCGCCCAGGCCTATCTAGGACAGCTCTGGAGGCGACCTCGATCGAGCGGATCGATAGGCCTTGAGGATAAAGGCTATGGCGTCACGCGAGAAGTCGGCGAGGACGGAACGCCGCGCCGTTCCCCTTGGAGGAGCTGGACATGCACCGATTCATCGCGCTCGCGCTCGTGGCACTCACCGTGCCGACGCTCGCGACCGCGCACGATGGCCACGACGACGACTGCCCGCCCCAGGACACCGCGCTCCTCGAGATCGCGCCCGTGACGATCCGCGAGGGCGAAATCCTCGTCGCGACGGAGCGGTACTACATCCGCGCGGACGCGGACATCCGGGTCGAGACGAACACGTGGGCCGGCCTCCAGCAGACGGATGGCGTCTGCCTCGTCACGATCAACGGCATCGTCCAGTTCGACGCCCACGGTCAACCCATCACGCACCGGTGGGTCGCGGACCAGACGTTCCTCGGCTATTACCTCCCCTAGACCGGGAGAATCCAGGCGCCCGGCGCGGGCGCCTCCTGTTTTCATCTTTTTCCAGGCGAGCGGAGCGGCCGCGTCGCTCAGGCTTGCGCAAGACCGCGCCTTCGCGGGACGGGGGATGCGATGCCCGCGCCGGGTACCCCGGTCGAGCGCCGGCCGTCGCGTCGCGATCGGAGTCGGGCTTGGGCCTTTACAGGGTTTCGAGCACCTGGAGGGCGAAGGCCACGAGGAACACGGCGGCGAGCGGCACGAGCGCGATGTGCGCCGCCGTCGAGACGTGGTCCGCGGCTTCGGCCTTGAGCGTCCCGCGCTCGCGCTGCCCCGCGGCGTAGACGACGAGGACTTCGCGCAGGACGAGACCGACCACGAGGAGGAGGGCCGCCGTCGCGCCGTAGAGCGTCGCGACGCCGGGAGCGCTCGACGCGACCTCCGCGGTGACGGGATTCGCGAAGCTCGAGAAAGCAAGCGCGATCGGCGTCATGTTCGAACCCGAGGAGACGCTGCGCAAGATAAAGGTTGAGGAGAAAGCCTTCACGTGGAAGGATCTGAAAAGGAAGGAGGGCGGGAGGGCGGCTCGCCCTCCCGTCGTGGGTGCGATCTACGCCGCGCGGCGGCGGAGGGCGACGAACCCGAAGAGGCCGACGCCGGCCGCCATGAGGAGCACCGTGGGGAGCTCCGGCGTGGGGATGCCGGGGTCGCTCGCGGGCGAGGCGAAGTACGAGTCGGGCGAGCCGGTCTGGACGATGACCGTGCGGCGCTGGTTCGCGTTCTTCGAGCCCTGGTCCGCGTCGGGGATGTTGTCGAGCATGAACATGAGGTGCTCGCCTTCGTTGATCACGAAGTCGCCCGTGATGGGCATGTGCAGGAGGCTGCCCGTGTAGAGCGTGTTGGTGCCGCCGGCGAAGATCGTGACGCCGTGGAAGGCCTGGAACGAGGACGGATCGGCCTCATCGCCGACGAGCTGACCCTTGCCGACGAAGAGGTTGAACTTGCCGGTGAAGTGCGTCGTGAGCTGGATCGAGAAGGTCCACACGTCGCTCCCGAGGTTCACGTCGGCCGTGTTCGCGAATTTCTCGTACCAGTAGTACTTGCCGCCGTCGGCAACGGCGACCTGCCACTCGTCGGGCGGGGAGCCCTTGGGGGCGACGGACGAGATCGTGCCGTTGAAGTCGAGATACCAGCTCTGGGACGCGGCCTGCGCCGTGCCGGACGATCCGAGGAGGACCGCGAGCGCGACGAAGGCGGCTGTGAGGACGTGCCCCTTGCTCATGGAGTCAAAGCCAACCTGGGCGGGATGCCCGAGCCGACGAACGTGCTCCAGGGGAAGCCATGTTGGAAAGCGGCGTCTTGATCGAAGACATGGAGGAGACCTCGATCCGACCTCGGTCACGGGCGGCGCGGAACAAAAGAGAGAAGGGTGCGGGAGGGCGGGCCGGCCCTCCCGGGGAGCGTTCACGCCTTGCGGCGCAGCGCTACGAAGGCGAAGAGGCCGACGCCGGCCGCCATGAGGAGCACCGTGGGGAGCTCCGGCGTGGGGATGCCGGGGTCGCTCGCGGGCGAGGCGAACCAGGAGGCCTCGTCGCCCGTCTGGACGATCACCGTGCGGCGTTGGTTCGCCTGCTTCGAGCCCTGGTCCCCGTCCGGGACATTCTCGAGGGCGAACATGAGGTGCTCGCCCTGGTGGATCCAGAAGTCGCCGGCCGAGGCGTTGTGGACGAGCGAGCCCGTGTAGAGCGTCGCGGTTCCGAACGTGGCGACGGTCACTTCATGGAACGACTGGAAGGACGCCGGGACGGCCTCGCCGTTCGCGACGGCACCCTTGCCGACGTGGAGCTTGAACGAGCCCGTCGCATGCGTGACGAGGCGCAGCGAGTAGGTCCAGAGATCGTCCGCCAGGTTCACGTTGGCCGTGTTCGCGTTCGGCTCGAACCAGTAGTAGAGGCCGCCATCGGCGATCGAGGTCTGCCACTGCTCCGGCGGGGAGCCGCGGATGGCCTCGGACGAGACGGTTCCGTTGAAATCGAGATACCAGGTCTGGGACGCGGCCTGAGCCGTGCCCGATGAGCCAACGAGAACCGCGAGCGCGACCATCGCGGCCTTGACGACGTGTCCCTTGTTCATGGACTGCCAACCTGAGCCCTGAGGCCCGTGGGGGGTAAGCATGTAACCGGCGGCAAAGCGTTTCGGAACGCCGGCTCTCGACGACTGAGCTAGAAGTCACCTCCATTTCGGGTGCGTCCGGGCGGGGTTTCGACAAAACCCGTTCAGGGGCCATGTGGAGGCCTCTTCCATATCGCTTTTAATGTCCTCAAGGTACGTCCGCCCCGATGCACCCGGGCCAGTCGTCCACCCGACTCGAGGCGCGCCTCGTCCGCGAGGCCCTCGCGGCGGCGCGGGCGCTCAAGTCACACGCGATCCCGCTCCTCGTGATCGCGCTGGGACTCTATTTCCTGTACGAGCCCACCCTCGGCTGGCTCGCCAACGCGTGGATGAACGACGAATACTACGGTCATGGCATCCTCGTCCCCCTCCTCGCGACGTTCCTTGCGTGGCGCGTCCGCGCGCGGTTCGGCGCAGGCCAGGGCGCGGGCGCGACCCGGGCCGTGCTCTTCCTTGCGCCCGCGATCCTCCTCTACGCGACCGCAGCAACCCTCGCCGATCCCTTCGTCTACTCGCTTTCCCTCATCGCCGCGCTCTGGGGCGTCGCGGTCTACGTGATCGGCCCGAAGAGCGCCCTTCCGCTTGCGGGACCCGCGCTCTTCCTCCTGCTCGCAGTCCCGCTCCCCGGCCTGCTCGAGATCGGCGTCGAGCTCCAGAAGCTCGCGGTCTGGGGCACGACGAAGGTGCTCGCGGTGACGGGCATCTCGTTCGTGCAGGACAACTTCATCATCCAGGCCGGCGACCTGCGCTTCGAGGTCATCCCGCTCTGCAGCGGCCTCTCGAGCCTCATCAGCATCCTCACGCTCGGCACGTTCGTCGCGGGCGTCTCGCCGCTCAGGAACGTCTCGCGCGGCCTCCTCATCCTCGCCGCGGTCCCCATCGCGCTCGCCGCGAACGTGCTGCGGGTCGCGACGAGCATCTGGGTGGGCGTCGTCTGGGGTCCCGAGGTCAGCCAGTCCTTCCTCCACGGGCTCTCGAGCCTCTTCCTCTTCCTCGTCGCGTTCGCGGGCGTCCTCGCCCTGCGCGCGCTCCTCATCAAGATCGAAGCGAAGGTGTACCGGAATGGCTGAGACGAAACCGAACTACCGCCCGCTCTACGTGGTGCTCGGCGCCACCGTCTTCGCCGTCGTCCTCGCGTCCCCCGTCGACGCCTTCCAGACGGGCGGCGTCACGTTCATCGACACGGAGCTGAAGTCTGGCCAACGCGAGAAGCGGCAATTCGTCGACACGAAGCACCCGATCGGCGACCCCGAGAGCCTGCGCGACTTCCCGACGTCGCTTGGCCGCTGGAACATGTCGTACGAATACGACTGGAACTTCCTGCAGGAGCTGCTCTCGACCGACCTTCTCCTCAGCCGCGACTACCGCGCGCCCGGGGTCTACGTGCCGGTGAGCCTGCTCATCATCCAGTCCACGAACGTGTCGAGCTTCCACCCCGCGCCCGTCTGCTACAAGGCGCAGGGCTTCACGATCCGCGACGAGCTCACCACCACCGTCACGGTTCCCGTCAAGGATTCGAGCTGGGCCGAGAGCGGGTGGCTCTCGGAGCGCGAGGGGCGGGTGTTCAAGGGCGCGATCGAAGCGAAGGAGCTCGTCGTCGAGCGCACCACGAAGGACGGCGCCACGCAGCGCGAACTGAACCTCTACTTCTACATGAAAGAGGAGAAGCGCGACGTGACGGACCGCATCGCGTGGATCCGCGTCAGCATGTTCGTGCCCGCCGAGGGCGACTACTCCGCGCATCGCGGCATCATGATGGACCTCATGGGCGAGGTCGTGCCCCGCCTCTTCGTCTTCAGCGAGCGCCAGGGCAGCGCCACCGTCGCCGAGTATCTCGCCTCGAAGATCGCCGGATCCGCTTAGGTGGGTGAGCCGACGAGCGAGGTCTGGGTCCATGCCGTCGCGAGCCTCGCGCTCGCCTGGGCGATGGGACTGCGCGGCCGCTGGCTCGTTCTCGCGATCGGCGCCGGCCTCGCGCCCGACCTCGACCATCTCCCGATCCCGGGACTCGTCGCGCGCGGCACCACGACAAATCTCCTCGTTCTCGCCGTCCTGCCGACCGCGGCCTACCTCGTCGCGCGCGCCCGGGGGGCGTCGCCCGCCGCCGTCCGCTTCCTCGCGGCCCTTCCGGTCGTGTTCCTCGGCCACGTCGTGCTCGACCTCCTCCCCGTCCCCCCGGGCGGCGCGACGGCGAGCGCGGCCCTTTTCTATCCCTTCGACGCTCGGAAATACACCGTGCCGGCCGACCACCTCGCCTTCGCGCGGACCCTCCCGGTCCTCGTCGGCGTCCTCGCCCTCTTTCTGCTCGCGATCCTCGCCCTCGGCCACCGCGCGCTCGCGGCGCGGCGCGGCCTCGTTCTTGCGCTCGCGCTCGTCGCCGTGCTGCCGCTCGCCGCCGCCGCGGGGGCGGTCGCGCCGGCGCCGGGGCGCGTGAATGCGCTCGTGGGGATCGACAGGGCCTCTTACGACGCCGCATCCGGCCGCATCGCCGTCGTGGTGCGTCACGAAATCGGGGCCACCGCCACCATCGCGTCCCTTACGGTCGAAGCCATCGCGGGAAATGAACGCCTCGCGGTCCGTCACAATCCTGACCGCCTCGCGCCCGGCGAGGCCTGGATTCTCGAGCTCGTGGCAGGTCGCGGGCTCGACCCGAGCGAGCTTGTCGTCCGTGTCTTGGGCCGCGACGGCCACATCTTTGCCGCGCGATCCGTGGAGGCTTCCTCGTGAGCCTCTCCACGGACCTGCGTTCGGATGCCGCAACGTCGTTTCGTGTCTCGCGCGAGGAAATCGGGCTCGGTCTCCTCGGCATCGCGCTGCTGCTCACGGTGGTGACCGCCGTCACCTCGTCCGTACCGCGTTACGAACCGGGCGTGCCCCTCTGGTTTCAGATGCCGCCGGCGTATTTCGCGGCGTATGCAAACGCGCTCGTCGCGGCGTTCGTCGCGACGCGGCCTCGCACGCGCGTTCTCGCAGCCATGACCGCCGGCTTCCTTACCGTCATCCCGGTCGTGCTTCTTCTCCCGTATGGACATCTGCACGACACGAATCGGAACCTTCTCATCGCGATCCAAACGCTCGCGGGAACCCCGTCGGGCATGTACCGAGACGCCTATCCGGGATTCTGGACGTTCGTCGGCTTCGCCCACTACCTCAGCGGACTTGCGCCGTGGATCTTCATCCGTCTATATCCGCTCGCAAGCGTCGCGGCCTACGCGGCCCTCGGTTATCTGGTTCTGCGCGAGGCGATGCGGCGGACGCGCTCGTCCTCTCCCGTCATCGGGGTCGCGACGGGCATCTCGCTCATCGTTCTCCTCGCCGTTGCGCCCCTCGTGTGGATGCGGACGAACCTCGCGCCCGAATCCTATGGGCTGGCGATGGGCATGCTCCTGGTCTATCTCGCGATGCGACGCCGCGACGGCACCATATTTGCCGTCGCGTTCTTCGCCGCGGCCGCCGCGCTCACGGTCTCGCATCCCCTTTCCCCGCTGCTCGTGCTCCCGGCCCTGCTCGCCGTCCTCGGCATGGAATCGGGGGCGATCGTCGGCGGCGTCAAGAACGCGTTGAAGGCGTTCCCTTTGCAGATCGGAGGGACCGTCCTCGCGATGTGGATCGCTTGGATCACGTATCGATCGGATTGGATCTTCAACCACGCGCGGGGCATCGTCGTGGACGCGCTCGAGAAGGACAAGGAAGTGACGGGCGTCACGAGGCTTCTCGAAGGGACGGAATGGGTCCTCCTTGCAAACGTGACATTCCTCGCGCTCCTTGCCCTTGCCCTTGCGCCATTCGTCCTGCGGGCCTGGAAATCGGACCTTGGTCGTTTCGCTATTTTGTGGGGCGTCTTCATGGGTCCCCTCCTCGTCGGCACGGCGGGTGGAAAATTCTTCAGCCGTCCCATCCTCGTTCTTTTCGTTCCCCTCGCCGCCGTCGTGGGCTGGTCCTACGCCGCGCTGGACTGGCGCCGGACGTGGAAAGTCGCCGCAATCTTCCTCCTCGTGCTTGCAGGCATCGCAGGCTCTCTCCGCAACGGCTACGTCGAGAGCTATGATCGGCCGACAGGCGCTGAGGTCCAGGCCTTCGAATACATCTACGCCCAGGACGAGGTCGCCTATCGTTCTTCGCTCGGCATCCACTTCACGGCGGCAAACGCGCCGCTCGACGCCAAGGGCCTTCTCCAAGGCGGCGGCCGAGCCCTCGCGCCCGATCAGGCGCAATTCTACAGCTTGCGGCTCGTGACCGCGCAGGCGGTGACATATGCCGCGCTCGAGGGAGCCGCCCCTTCCACGATCACGGGTCTGGTCTGCGACGATGCGAGCGTCGTGTTCGACAATGGAGGCGCCATCGTCTGTCGGGCCAAGCCGGTCGGTCGCGGCGTCGGCGTCCCCTTCATCCGGTGAAGCGGTCGCACGAATTCCGCGGGACGTCACCCTATATAGGCGGCGACTTCAAAGGAGACCTTCGACGCGACGCACAAGGTCGTCGGCATTGAGCTCAGGGATCGAAACGTGGCCGATCCCCAGCTCGTCCGCGACGTCGGCGACCTTGTCCGCATAGGCGATCGCCGTCGACGGACGTCCCACGCGCGAGGCGAAGATCATCGCATGGAGCCGCATGGGAACGTGCACGCGGGGTATCCGGAACAGCGCCGCGGCGAGCTTCGGGTGATGCAGACCCGCGACGACACCCGTCAGCTGCGGGTCGAGCTTCGCGGCGAGTTCTCGGGAAAAATGCAGATCGTTCGTGTAGGTCCCATATGGGAAATGGGCCGTTGGAAGGAAGAGGATCGGGTGTCCGCGAGCCTGGAGCGCCCGGAGCGCGCCGAGAAGCTCGCGTTCGAGGTGCTCCTGGTTCTTGCGGACGCGGCGCGGCGAAACGCCGATCCATGGTCGGCCCGCGTCGATGCCTTCAGCCTCGAGCGCCTTGACGGCTGCCTCGCGCCCGAGGGGCTCGAGCGCCGTCACGGGATCGGGAATCTGAGTCGAGGGGATGCCGAGGCTCTCGAGGAAAGTGTGCGAGGTCTCGTCGCGGACCGAAAGCGTACGGGCCTTTCGAAGAACGGGGAGAAGGATGCGGAGCGTCGCGGGATCCGTGTCCGGGTAGATGCCAAGGGCGTGGAAATGAATGGCTTTCCCGATCGCTTGGAAGCCCCGCATATAGTAGGCGAGACCCTTCGTAAGCTTCCCGCCGAGCCCGCTGAAGACGCCGCCGCCTCCCAGGACGAGGGCATCGGCTCGCCACGCAGCCCAACCGGAGGCAGGAGAAACCGCCTGCACGGCACGGACGCCGTGCATGGCGCGCGTCGCGTCGGGGTCGCGCGATACGACCGTGAGGTCCCGACCCGCGAGGTCATCGAGCAGCATGCTGAGAATGGCTTCATCGCCCAGATTGCCGAAGCCAAATGATCCGAGGACCAGGATGCGGTGTTCGTTCGCAGGCAGGCGCTCGCTCATTCGCATCATCAGGCGTTCCGCGCCGTCGATTGCCTTCATGTCCATCAATCCTCCGCCCCTGCACTCGCCGGAGCCTGTGCAATCCCGGCGTCGAGGATGGCGTCAGGGCCGAAAAGCCGCCAGGTCGCGACGAGACCCGCGACCCCTGTCGCCGCGAGCCAACCCATTCCGTATCCCTCCAATGTGGGCGATACCGTGACCCAGAGAAAGGCCGCAAACGTGAGCGCCGCAAAGGCGGCGCTCGCGGCGACGAGTTCCGTCGTACGTGCGTACACGCGGAGGCTCGCTTGATAGATGGCGAAGATGCCGAGCGGGATGCTCGAGAACAAGAGGTAGGCAACGAGGGAAGCGCTCTTTGCGGCGTAATCTCCGCCGAAGAGGGCGAGCGCGAAGGGAGCCGCGACAAGGCCGACGATCGAAAGGCCAAGCGTGAGGCCGACGGACACGGCGAGGGTCCTCCGCGCCTTGGCGGGATAGAGCAGGGGGTTGGCGGATCCGAAGGCAAGGAGGGGCCCCGAGGCCGCCGTCGTCACGACCCACATGAGTCCAGCGAGCTTCCAGGACGTGTAGAGGTAGGCGGTCTCCGCGGCGCCGAGCGCTTCGAGCGCGATGAGCGGGAGCACGAGCTGCGGCGCCATGAAGAGGAGATGAGCGACGTGGGCGACGAGGCCAAATCCCATGAGACCCGCGGCGGTCTTCAGTGCCGGAGCGGTCATCACACGATACCCTTTCAGGATCCAAGCGAAAGCCACGAGCAGGCTCGCCACGACCGTGAGGACAAAGGGGACTGAGTTCGCGGCGAAGACGCCGGTCGCCCCCAGCGAGACCGGAAGGAGCGCGACAAGTCCGATCTTCAATACGTTGCCCACATTGTTCTTCCAGAAGACAAGGCTGGAGCGTTGGACGGCCGTGAAGACGGCATCGACGACGCCGCTCAGCGTTTGGAACGCGACGAGTCCCGCGAAGGCCGCGACGAAGCCCGCGGTCGCAAGGCTTTCCGCGAGAGCGGGGATCATCAGCCGCGAGGCAAGTCCTGCGAGGACGCCTGCTACGAGGCCGAAAAGGGCTGTGAACGCAAGCGCGCTGTTCACGAGGCGGTCGCGTTCGGCTCGATCCGCGCGGGGGAGTTGCCGAAGGATGGCGAAGCTCATTCCCGCGGAGGCGAGGAGCGTCACAAGCTGCGTCGTCGAGATCAGAGCCGTTGCAACGCCCACTTCCTCGGGCGAGAAGCGTCGGGCGGCGAAGATCCAGAATGCGAAGCCGAAGGCCGCGAGGGATGCCGAGTTCGCCACCAAATACGCCGTGTTCTGGAGGACCGGGTCGCTCCGAAGGCGTTTCAAGCGCGTCCGCAATTCGCTCAAGGTCCCTCATTCCCGTAACGGACGAGAATTCGGAGCGCCCTCGTTTCGCCCGTCGCGGCGCCCGTCGCGGTGATTTCCATCCAGGCTGGACCGGGCTCGCGATCGGGGAGAACGAATTCGGCAACCCGCCGAGCGCCGGGTTCGAGCGCGAGCGTGCGGGTCTCGCTCCACGTTCCATTGGTGATCCGCGCGACGACCACGACGTCTTCTGCGATCGGCCCGCCGTCGACGATGGCGAAGAGGATCCGCGAGTCGGCGTCCGTCACGTTGTGGGGGTGAAGGGGAATACGGTTCTCCGACGTCACGACGTGAAGCGCAAGCGGCGCGGGATCCGTCGTCGCCGCGATTTTGGCTCCGACGGCCGCGACGGCGGCGATGCCGAGGACGAGGACCACGATGGTCAGGGCGCGCTCGCGGGGAGCAAGCGGCACGCGCGCCGGCCGGACCGGCGCAATCTGCTCGGAGGGGCCTCGGGCGCGTCTAAGCGCCGCCGAGACCCAAAGGCCGATGAAGACCAAACCGAATGCAAGGGTGAAGTTAGCCCGGTCCAGGCTGCCTGCGACGTGCAGCGCAGCCGCAACAAGGGGCGGGACAACAAGGGAGAAACCGACCGCGAGCGCATGGCGCTCGACGCGTCCATGGACGGGGGCCGCGCGCCCGGGCCACACCGTCTCAATCACGAGGAAGCCGGTCGCCCACGCAAGCAACACCGCGGCCGCAACCATCGAAACCGGGTTCGTGATGACGATCCCGATGCCGGCCGCGGCCGCCACGAACGCCGCGAAGGCGAGGTCATAGGACGCGGGCTTGCGTCCGGCCGGTCCCATGGCGTGTCCCATCGTGGAAGCCCTCTTTAAACGTTCTTCAAACGCCTCGCAAACGGCGTGTACGCCGGGCTCGCCGCGCGCCATCGCGCGAGGATGGGCTGGACCACCCCCGCCCAACCTGGACCCGGAGCCTCGCGCATCGCGTCGAAAAGGGCGGCCCGGACGGAGGCGGGCCTCCGGGTCGCGACGGCGAGGAGCGGCCACGGACGCTTCGCGTGCACGGCCGAGAGGATGGCGAAGGAGAGGGCGGCGCCCGGGCCGTCCGCGGCGCGAAGGGCCTGCGCGAGGGTCGCGCGCGCCGCGTCGGGCGCGTCGCGCTCGGCGGCGCCGGCCGCGAGGAGCGTCGCGTCGACGAGCGTCGCGCGCGCCTCGTTCCACCAGGCTTCGAATGCGACTGCTTCGAGCGGCGCGGGGTCGCGCCGCGCGGCGAAGGCGCGGGCGGAGGCGTCGCGGAAGCGGGCGAGGAAGGCCGGCGCGCGCGCTTCGAGGTCCTTCGACGCGAGGACGCCCTGAACGCGGCGGTCGAGCGCCGCGTCGTAGAACCCGCCTGCGGCCGCAAGCGCGTCGGAAGCCCCGAGGAGCGCCCGGGCGACCTTCGCGACGTGACCCGGCTCGCCGCTCGCGCCGTCGAGGCGCAGGCGCGCGAGCTCCTGCAGGTAGTTCAGCGCCACGACGACGCCCTCGGTCGGCGCGACGTCCGAGGGCTTTGCGATCGGGATCGTCGCGAGGAGGTCGGGACCGTGGATCGTGCGACCTCCGAAGCGGACTTCCGCGAACCAGACGCTCGCGGGCGCCGTCGCGAGGAGGCGAGGCGTGAGCGGCGCGACGGAAACGGACAGGCGGAGCGCCCCCTCGAGCGAGGCGGCGATCGCCCGCTGCCTGAGCACGAAGCGCGGGTAGGCGGCCGGCTTCACGACGACGAGGGCGTCGAGGTCGCTCGTGAACACGCCGCGTTTTTCGTCGAAGGCGGGATTGCCTTTCGCGAAGCTCCCCATGAGCGCGACGGAGACCACGCCGTTCTCGCGGGCGAGGCGCTCCGCGAGCGCGCGCTCAATGTCCGCCGCACGCTGCGCACGCATGGGCGTGGCGTTCCCCCGTGAGGGCGGTCGCCCCGCCGCGCGTGGGCGGCGGGTGCTCGCGAATGCCGATCGAGTGGAGCATGTCGTTGAGGAGCGTCGTGGAGCGGACCCGCGGGGAAGGCGTGCGGCCCGTCGTCAGGAACGCCGCGGTCTGCGTCGGGTGGCGCGGATCGTAGCCGTGCATGCCGCGGGGTTTCACCCACGAGACGTAGGCTGGGTAGAACGCCGTGGTGGGCTCGAGAAGGTAGATGGCGTCGCCGTAGCCGCGGTGCGCGAAGTCGACGCCGAGCGCGCGGCGGTCGCTTTCGTCGAGGAAACGACCGTTTCCGACCGCGGCCATCGCATCCTCGACGCGGCGCTTGGCGGAGTCCGTGTGGAACCAGAAGCGCGCCATCGTGGAGTCGATGAACGGGATGAAATCCCTGCCGTGGCCCGGGATCGATTTGAGGATCTTCGGGAGGTTCACGTGGCGCATCGTCGAGGCCATGCCGTGGTCGGAGACGAGCATCGTTTCGAACGCGGAGCCCCAATGCTCGCGGGCCCATCCGAGCGCGCGGGCGACAAGCGCGTCCGTGCGCTCGAGCCAGGCATCGAACTTGGAGCCCGCTTCGGGGGCGAACCAGTGGCCGGCGGCGTCCATGTTCGCGTTGTACATCACGACCACGTCGTTCTCGCGGATCGCGTGCTCGAGCTTCGCGAGATGGCGGTCCTTGGGATACCACGGCACGTCGACCCAAGCACAGCGGTGGCCGTGCGCGGTCGCGATGGAGAAGAGCGAGGGGACGCCGACGCCCTTGAGGAGGTCGCGCTCCGTGTGGTCGAAGTTCTCGAGGAGCCCGATCGGCACGTTCTCCCAGCTGAGCTTCGGATAACCCCTCGCGCGGCCGTAGCGCGCCACGTAGGTCTTCGACAGCGCGAACTTGAGCCCTTTGCGCGGGAGCTCGCCCGGAACGTGGTCGATCCATCGGAACGCCTGCGTCGCGGCGGTCTTGAATGGAGACTTGTCCGGCGCGTATTGGAAGTAGCTCCATTGCTCGTGCACGTCGGGGGCCGTGCCCGTGAAGAGCGACACCTTGTTCGCGTTCGAGAACCCCAGCACGGGCTCCATCTCGCTCACGGCGCTTCGCGCCGCGAGGTCCGCGAGCGCCTTGGCGCGCGGATGCTTGAGGTAATCGGGGTGGAACCCGTCGAGGAAGATGACGAGGAGCTTCACGGCCTGACCCTCGCGGACGTTGTCTCGGGGGGCGCGGGTCCTTCGACGGCAACGCGGCGAAGCGGCTCGCCGCGCGCGGCGGCGTCGAGTTCGAGGTACAGCGCGTGGATCTGGGCGGCGACGCCGGCCCAGGAATACTTCGCGCGGATGGCCGCCGCGAGCGCGTGGCCGCGCGGCGCGTCGCGGGTGCCGCGCGCCGTCTCGACGAGGGCGCGCGCGAGATCCTTGGGGTCGGCCCTCGCGAACAGGTTCCCGCCGTAGGCCGCGACGTACGTGGTTCCCGGCAGCTCGCTCGCGATGACCGGCGTGCCGCAGGCCATCGACTCGATGAGCGTCATGCCGAAGCTCTCCTGGTGGCTGATGCTCGGGAGAACGGTCGCGCGCGCGTTGGCGTAGAGGTCGCGCAGCTGCTCGTTCGTGACGAATCCGAGGAACTCGACGTCGAGGCCGAGCGCGCGCGCCTTCGCCTCGAGGTTCGCGCGCTCGGGGCCCGAGCCCGCGACCTTGAGCGGCAGGCGGTCCGCGGCCGGGACGAGCGCGAGCGCCTCGAGGAGGGTCGCCACGCCCTTGAAGGGAACGAGGCGACCGACGAAGAGGAGGTAGTCGCGCGTCGGGTTCGCGACCGGCGCGTAGAAATCCGTGTCGACCCCGTTCGGGATCACGCGGAAGATGTCGCTCGGGAGCGTGCGGAGGCCCGGCGA
Source organism: Candidatus Thermoplasmatota archaeon (assembly GCA_035540375.1). Lineage (NCBI taxonomy): Archaea > Methanobacteriati > Thermoplasmatota > Thermoplasmatota archaeon. The sequence goes on along the minus strand of DATLGO010000017.1, from coordinate 23,890 downwards.
CGTCATCTCGTAGCCGTGGTTCTTCAGGATGATCGCGCCCGTCGTCGCGAAGGCGTGCTTCGCGAAGGCGTAGTAGAGAGGCGCGAGGATCTTCACGGCGGCGCCCATGGGCGGCACGTCGAAATGGTAATCGAGCACCGAGGGCTTCCCGCGGAGCTTCGCGAGAAGGGGAAGAAGCTCGGAGTACGAAGGATACGTCGCGGGGACGTGGTAGAGATCATAGTCCTTCATCGCCTCATCGAGGATGAACCCGAAGGGCGTGCGCATGAAGACGCCCGCGCGGCGCCGCTGCACGATGCGCACGCGGCCGCGTTGCGTGACCTCGTTGGACTCGCCCGTGCACAGGATGGTGACATCGAGGCCGCGCCCGGCGAGCTCCTGCGTGAGGCAGTCGCTGTACCGCTCGACGCCGCCGATGTGGCCGCCCTGCGTCGTCCCCTCGCGGGGGACGGGATTGAAGGGGGCGATGAAACAGATCCGCAACGGCCCGTCCTCGCCGACCTTCGATAAAGACTTATCGAACGATCCGCTTCCGGGCGAGCTTCGCCGCGATCTTCGGACCGTCCTTCCAGGCGCTGAGCCCGCTCTTGCCGCTGCGGAGGCGGTACTGGATCGGGATCTCCTTGATGCGGAGGCCGGCCTTCGCGCTCTGCGCGAAGAGCTCCGCCTCGATCTCGAAGCGCTCGGCGTTGAGGTGGAGCTTATCGAGCGCGCTGCGCTTGAAGGCCCACATGCCCGTGCAGACATCGGTGCAGCGGCGACCGTAGAGGACCGAGGCGAGGAGCGAGAGGGCGCGGTTTCCGAAGCGGTTCGTGGAGGTCATGGCGCCCTCCTCGATGCGTCCCTTCAGGCGCGTGCCCATGACGACGTCCGAGCCGTTCGCGGCGGCCTCGACGAACTCGGGAATCGCCTCCGCCGGATAGGTGTTGTCGGCGTCGATCATGACCACGATGTCGCCCTTGATGGCGGAAAGGGCGGCGCGGAAGTCGTTGCCCTTGCCGTTGCCGCGACGGACGACGACACGCGCCCCCAGGTTGGCGGCGATCTCGCGCGTGCGGTCGCGGCTCGAGCCGTCGACGACGAGGAGGTCGACGAGCCAGTTCTGCTGCGCGAGGGCCGCGAGCGGGATCGCGCGGAGCGTCTCGCCGATGCCGGCTTCCTCGTTCTTCGTCGGAATCAGGATGGTGACCGTGCCGCGGACCGGGACGGCCGTCACGGACGGCCGTTCGGTGGAGACGGGAATCTGCGCGGGAGCTTGAAGGATCGGAGTCATGGAACCAGCCTGAATGCCCGAGTGCCAACCAGGGCAGCGCTGCAGTGCATGGAGTGACGCTTGGCCCTTCTGCACGCCTTCTCGTGAAGGACAGTCTGTAACTGACCTCTATGCGCTGACGGGTCCGTTCCGAGGGCGCTTCTAGAGATGAGTTCCATAGGTGAGGCGCGGCGTGCTCAAGCAGCCCCCCGCCCACGGACCGCGCGTCCATGGATGAAGCAGGGTCTCTCCGCCGGAAGCCTCGCCGTTTCCCGGCGGTCTTCTGGACGCTCATCCTTCTGCTTTCGGCCCTCGCGACGGCTTTCGCGCTCGCGCCGAACGAGGTCGCAGGCGCGGTCACGCGCGCGCTCGGCCACGCCGCCGCGATCGTGCAATACATCGCGGGCAGCTCGGCCTCGGGGCTCCTGCTCCTCGGTTCGGTCGTGGGCGGAGGGCCGTCGACGGGCATCCCTCCGGACGCGCTCGATCCGACCTCGACCGGCGCCGGGGCGCCCTCCGTCGGCGGCCCCACGCCGGATGACGCACCGGACGACGACCGCGGGTCCTCGCCGGTCCCTTCCGGAGGAAACAGCGAGGGCGGGAACGCGACCCAGGAGCCCTCGACCGATGACGCGTCGAGCCCACCGAGCTCCCCGGCTGGATCGAACGAGCCCCTCGGCCCCTCGACGTCGTCGTCGTCGTCGTCGACGACTTCGCCCACGCCGCTCGTCGCGCCGCCTCCGCCCGTCCTCGTCTCGGGGCTCGTCGCGAGGCCCGGGTCGAACCCGGGCGAGATCGATCTCGCATGGAGCCCGGCCGCGGCGACCACGTATGCGGTCTACCGCGGCGTGACGGCTTCCTCGCTCGCGCTCCTCGACACCACGTCCACGTCGACGTTCACCGACACCGGGCTTTCACCCGGCGCGACCTATTATTACGCCGTCGCCGCGCTCACGGGCGGCGTTCCGGGTCCGCTCTCCGCGACGACGTCGAGCGTCGCGCAGACCTCGGGCGAGCAAACCCTCCCGACGCCCGAGCTCCCGACGCTCGTCCTGGGCGCCGCGGGTTTCGCGGTGCTCGGGCTCGCGCTCCGCCGCCGGGCCCCCTGACGTCACGACCGGTGAGGGGTGGCCTTCCATGCGCCGCTTCCACGGTTCCTTATGGCCTCGCCTGCGGATCGCGGTCGCGATCCCCATGACGAACCAGCCCCGCCGTCGTATCCTGACGGTCGGCGTCGCCCTCCTTCTCATCGGCGTCTCGCTTGCGGCCATCGCCTATCCGGACGCGGTCGCCCGTCTGATCGAAAACGTGGTCGCCGGGGCCCTCAAGGCCTGGAACGCCCTCGTCGGCACCGTCGCGGGCGGCGCGACCTTCGTCGGGACCGCGTCACCCGACGACGAGGCCGGCCCAGGGCCCGCGCCTCCCGCCGCGCGCGTCCCGAAAGGCCCCGTCGGCTCGACCTCTCCGGACGGCGTTTCCGGGGAGGGCGACGACGGCGCCGACGACGCGTCGGATGCGACGCCCCCGGTTGCGCCCTCGCGCGGAGCGCGAACGCAGGCCTCCTCCGAGAATGCGTTTGAAACCGGCGGCGCTTCGCCCTCGGTCGGGATCGGCGAGGAGGGCGATTTCGTCGATGAGACCGTCCTGCCGACCCCGCCGGGCGCGCCCCAGAACCTGCTTGCGGTGCCTGGCCCCGAACCGGGCTCGATGGACCTGACGTGGGACGCCGTCGAGGGGGCGACGGGATACCGCGTCTACCGGGGCGTTCGCGCGGATGCGCTGATGCTGATCGCGTTCACGGCGGATCTCCGCTACGAAGACCGGGGCCTTGCGCCCGGCGCCAGCTACTACTACGCGGTCTCGGCCGTCACCGGTGGCCTCGAGGGACCGCGGGCCTTGTCGTCGCCTTCCGTTGCGCAACCGTCCGGAAGCTCCGCGCTCCCGACGCCCGAGCTCCCGACGCTCGCGCTCGGGCTCGCGGGGCTCGCGATCGTGGGTGTCGCCGCGCGGCGCCGCCCGTGACGCTCAATTTCGCACCCACGTCAGGGGTTTGGTCGGTAAACGCTTCACGCGTCCGCGCGCCTCGAGGTCGAGCTGCGCGGACTTGGTCCACCAGCCGACCTTCTCTCCCCCCGGAAAGAGCGCCGCGGGCGCGCGAGCGGCCACCGCTTCCATCATCGCCGCCTGCGTGAGGCCTGGCGCCTTCCGGGGGAGCGAAGCCAGGAGCGCCTTCTCGATGGCCTTGAATTTCGTGGCGTCAAGCCGGACCACGCGGCCCGGCACGTTCACGTTGCGGACCTCGAGGCGGCCGTCGTCGATCGCGGTCTTGCGACCGGCGGTCTTCGCCTTCTTCGAGATCTTCGCGGTGCGCTTCGCCCTTCCCGGCATGACGATTCATCGGCATGGCGAATGAAAAGCTTGCGGCGCTCCCGCTCGGGCAACCGGGGGAGGAAAAAGAGAGGCGGGCCGCGTCGCGGCCCGCGTAGGCCGGTCGAACGGCTCAGCGCGCCGACTTGGCGACGCGTTCGACTTCTTCCTTCTTGCCCACGGCGAACGAGTTCATGTCGTTCTTCGCGGCCTTCAGGATCTCGTCGGCGATGCACTGCGCGATGGGGTTCTTGCTCTTGTGGCTCGCCGCGACCGCGCCCGACGTGATGTTGCGGAGCGCGACGTCGAGGCGGCGCGAGGGCGCGACGTCGACGGCCTTGGGGACCGAGATGCCGCCGTAGCGCAGGCGGGTGACCTCTTCGCGGGGCGCCGCGTTCTCGAGCGCCTTCACGAGCACCTGGATCGGGTTGTCCTTCGTGCGCTCGTGGATGATCGCGAACGCGTCCTTGACGGCGCGGTAGGCTGAGGCCTTCTTGCCCGTCCACGTCTCGGTCTTCATCATCTCGTTGATGAGGCGCTCCACGACGTGGATGCGCTGCTTGCCGAAGGCCTTGTTCGCGTGGCGCGCGCTCGTGTGGAGCACGAGCGTCGGGCTGAGGTTGATGTACTTCGCGAGCGAGACGTCGGAGACCGACACCTCGTCGAAGGCGTACTTGCCGAAGAGCGGCGGGACCGGGAACTTCGGAACGACGATGACCGGGCGCTGCGGCGCGAGGGACTCCTCGGCGGCGGCCTCGAGCGGGGCGTCCGTGTCGGCGGGCGGGGCGGGGTTGGCGGGGTTCTGCTCGTCCGTCATCGACATCACCTCATCGGCTTTTCCTTCTTGCCCTTCACGAGTTCCGTGAGGGCGACGCCGTTCACCTGGATGACCTTGAAGCGGACACCCGGGATGTCACCGTACGAACGGCCCATGCGGCCGCCGATGCCTTCGATCATGACCTCGTCGTGCTCGTCGATGAAGTTGATCGCGCCGTCGCCCGGCGCGAACGCCGTGACCTGTCGACCGTTCTTGATGAGCTGGATCTTGACGCACTTGCGGATGGCCGAGTTGGGCTGCTTCGCCTCGATCCCGACCTTCTCGATCACGATGCCACGCGCCTGCGGGACACCCTCGAGCGGGTCCGACTTGTCCTTGAGGGCGAGCGTGCGGCGCTTGTAATACCGGTCCGACCAGCGGAATTTCTGCCGGTCGTCCTGGAGCTTCCGGGCGGCGAAGAGACCTTTTGCCATGTGTTCACCTGGCGTCTGTACAGCTCCGAGGGAAAGGCCGAACGGTTCCCGCGAAGGGGAGGTCCGCAAGCTGCGCTCTCCGGTGGAGTAAGGCGCCGGAGGCGGGTTGGAATATATAACGGTTGGGGGCTGGGGGCCGGGACCCGGTCCCGGTCCCGCTCCCGGTCCCGGACCCGGTCCCGGACCCGACGCCCGCTCCCGGCTCCCGGGCCCGGCGCCCGGCTCCCGGTCCCGGCTCCCGGGCCCGGCGCCCGGCTCCCGGCTCCCGGCTCCCGGCTCCCGGCTCCCGGTCCCGATTCCCTCGTTGTACCACAACGGTGAGGCCGCCTCCTCCCCCGGCGTCGCGCCCGGGTGTCTCCCCTTGCGTCCCATCGTCACGGTCCTCCTTCTCGCCGCGCTCGTCGCCGCCGCCGTCCCGCCTGGGACCGCCGCCGAGCGTCCGGGCCCGACGGGCATGGGCGGCGCGCTCGTGGAGCGTCTCCTCGTGACGAACGCCGTCGCGAATCCCCTGCACCCCTTCATGGCGTTCGACACGCACCAGATGAACCTCCACGACCTCGACGGGGACGGGCGCATGGAGCTCATCTCCCAGAACGACAACCTGCGTCTCTACGTCCTCGACGTGCTCGACGGGCGCGTGCTCGCGGACCTGGAAACGATGCATTGGCCCGGCTGGGCCGCGCGCGACATCAACGGCGTCGCGGTGGGGGACGTGAACGCGAACGGGAAGCCCGACCTCGTGTCGGTGAACAGCATGGGCGTCGTCACCGTGTACGAGTTCGCGGGACGCAACCCGGACGGGACGTTCGCGTTCACGAAGCTCTGGCAGCGGACGCCGAACCCGACGGAGCTCGACGCGAACTACACCAAGCGCTTCCCGAAGGCGGACCCTTGGCCGGGCCAGCCTTCGGCGGACGGCGCGCCGTACCTCGCGAAGGCGCCAGGCGGCGGAACCATCATCCTGCTGCAGACCGACGGCATGCCGGGGCAGTACGCGCTCACGGGCAACAACACGTACGCATGGTACAATCTCTCGTACGACGGCAACGGCGGGCCGATCGCGCAGGACCTCGACGGCGACGGCCGCGTCGAGGCCGTGTTCGCCACGGACGGCGGCGACGTGATGGCCTACGACGTCGCCACCGGGGACCTCCGGTGGAGCTTCTCCTCGAAGGCCCACGGGTCCCGCCCCGCATCGATTCCGGTCGCGCCGGCGGTGCTCGATCTCAAGGGGGACGGCACGCGCGTCGTCGTCTTCGCGGCCCGCCAGGCCGTGAAGGGCGGCGCGCCCGATTGGCACACGAAGCAGCACCAGACGATCTACGCGCTCAAGCCCGACGGGTCGCTTCTCTGGAAGTCGAGCTTCCCCGAGGCGAACCCGCTGAACTACATGCAGGCGGCGCCCTTCGACGCGAACGGCGACGGCACGCTCGACGTGATCATGATCGACTGGAACACGATCGGCCACAATCCGGGCAACTGGGAGACGACGGGTCGCCCGTCGAACCTCTTCGCGCTCGACGGGCGGAACGGCAAGCTCCTGTGGCGCGTCGGCGTGGACGCGACGTGGAGCAACAAGAACGTCGCGATCGCGGACGTGAACGGAGACGGCGCGCAGGAGATCGTCGTCGAGGCGCAGAAGTTCGCGCTCGACGGCCTCGCGCTTCACGACCCGAAGACGGGCGAGGAGAAGGGCTGGATCCCGTTCCCGCCCGGCGGGTGGAAGGCGAGCCGCGGACCCATCGTCGCCGACATCGCGGGCGACGGGTACGCCCAGGTCGTCATCCCGCTCATGCGGGGCGCTGAGGGATGCGCGGGTCCGAAGCTCGACGTCGGGTGCCGCGAAGGCGCGATCATGGTGTACGACACGAACGTCGCGCTCGACGCGGCCTATTCGAACAACGAGCGCTTCAACCACGCCCTCGACGGCCCGCTCTTCTCGGGCGCGGGCGAGAAGAAGACCCCCGCGAAGGCGCCCGTCGGAACGCTGATCGTCCGCGTCGTGAACGCGACCGGAGCGCCGATCGCGGGCGCGAAGGTGGTGGCAAAGACCCCGAACGGAACGATGGAGGCAACGTCGGACGCGAACGGCACCGCGCGCTTCGCGGCAAAGGCCGGGCGCGCGACGATCGAGGCCTCTCGCGAAGGCTTCGGCGCCGGAGGGGTCGAGGGGGCCATCGTGCGCGATCGCGAGACGCCCATCGCGGTGACGCTCGAGGAGCGGCCCCAGGAATCGGTCGGCGGAATCCCGATCCCGGGGCCGGCCGCGGGGCTTTTCATCGCGATCGCGGCCGCGCTTGCCATCCTTCGCCGGAAATCGCGGTAGCGTCCGCCGGGGGTCGGACGAAACCCGCCGATGCCGCTCGCCTACGTCTTCTTCGTTTGGCGTCCGGGAACGACGGGCGTGAGCTTTCGCGCGTAGCTCGGGACGAGGCCGCGGATCGAGGCGTGGAAGCGGTCGTGGATCGCGCGCGTGACCGGGCCCGGCTCGCCGTTTCCGATCGTCACGTGGTCGACGCGGCCCACGGGGCTGATCTCGACGCCCGTGCCGCTGAAGAAGATCTCGTCCGCCGCGTAGAGCTCCGAGCGCGGGACGCCCCGCTCGTGCACGACGAGGCCGAGGTCGCGCGCGAGGTCGAGGACGTGGCGCCGCGTGATGCCGTCGAGGATGTCCCCGTCGAGCCCCGGCGTCACGAGCTCGCCGTCGCGCACGAGCCAGATGTTCTCGCCCGAGCCCTCGCTCACGAGGCCGCGCTCGTTGAGCAGGATCGCTTCGTCGAAGCCCGCCTCGCGCGCCTCCTTGCTCGCGAGGTAGGAGTTCGCGTACGCGCCGTTGATCTTGCCCATCGGGGGGATCGCGCGCCCGCTGATGCGCATCCAGCTCGAGACCTTCGCCGCGAGGACGCCTTTCGAGAAGTACTTCTGCATCGGCGTCGCCATGATGACGGTTTTCGTCTTCTGGGTCGTCGGGTGGATGCCGATGCCGCCCTCGCCGACATAGACGACGGGACGGATGTAATGGTCCTCCTTCGCCTCGAGCGCGGAAAGGAGGTCGAGCGTCCACCCCGCGAGCGTCGTCCCGTCGGGGGCGCCCGCGAAGCCCATCATGCGGGCGTTGCGCGCGAGGCGGTCGCTGTGGGCCGCGAGCTCGAAGACGGCGACGCCGCCCGATTCCTGCTTGTACGCGCGCACGCCCTCGAAGACGGCGGTGCCGTAGAGGAATCCGTGCGTGGAGGCGTGGAGCGTCGCGCGCTCCCACAAGACGAGCTCGCCGTCGAGGAGCGCCCACGCGGGCGTGCGGACCGTCATGACTTCGAGTCGCGGCGCGGGCTGAAAAGGCTTCCGCCGACGGACCCGCGGGAATCGCGCATCGGTGCCGCCGCCGCTACCGGACGAGACCCGCGCCCGCCATGAGCCGCGGCAAGGCCGTCGCGACGTCCTCGCGGACCAGGGCGTCCGCGTCGTCGTCGAACGGCGTCGGCTCGCGATTCACGATGACGAGCCCGCCGCCCGCCTCGACGACGCGGCGCGGGACGAGCGCGGCGGGATACACGCCGAGGCTCGAACCCACGACGAGAACGATGTCGGCGCGTCGCGCGAAGGCGTCGGCGCGCGCCCACGCGGCCGCGTCGAGCGTCTCGCCGAAGAGCGTGACGCCGGGCTTGAGCGCGCCGCCGCAAGCGGGGCACCGCGGCGGGACGCGGCCCCTTGCGAGGTCCTCGCGCGCGACCGCGACGGGATGCCGCGCGCGGCAGACGAGGCATTGCACCTCCCGCGCCGCGCCGTGCAGCTCCACGAGCCGCTCGGGCGAGGTGCCCGCCGCGAGATGGAGGCCGTCCACGTTCTGCGTGACGACGCCCACGAGGCGACCCGACCCTTCGGCTGCCGCGAGGGCGCGGTGCGCGGCATTCGGCCGGGCAGCCTCGAGATTGAGCGCGGCCTCGAGCTTGGCGCGAAGCGTCCAGAACCGAGAAGGATCCGCGACGAGGCGGTCGTACTCGAACTCGGCGGGGTCGAAGCGCTTCCAGAGCCCGTCGGGGCCACGGAAGTCCGGGATGCCCGAGGCCGTCGAGACGCCCGCGCCCGTGAAGGCGAGGACGCGCTCGGCGCGCGCGAGGGCGCGGATGGCGTCGTCCACGACCCGGCGAGGGTGTCCCTCGACCTTGAGTCTTCGGCGGCCAAACCTTGATGCCCGCGCGCGGTCCTCGCGGATGGGAGGCGGAGATGGCGACAGTCCTCGCGGAGCGGACGGTGGAGAACGCCGCTTCGACCGCGGGGCGGCTCGAGAGCATCGATCTCCTGCGCGGCGTCGTCATGGTGCTCATGGCGATCGACCACGTCCGCGTCTATTTCACGATCGCGCGCTTCGACCCCGTGAGCTGGGCCGACTCGACGCCCGAGTACTTCGTGACGCGGTGGATCACCCACTTCGTCGCGCCCACGTTCGTGCTCCTCGCCGGCACGGCCGCGTTCCTCTACGGACGCAGGAGCGAGGCCGCGCTTCCGCGATTCCTCTGGACCCGCGGTCTCTGGCTCGTCGCCGTGGAGATGACCTTCGTCCACTTCGGATGGACCTACGACCTGAACTTCGGCGTGATGGCCGCCCAGGTGATCTGGGCGATCGGGTGGTCCATGGTCGCGCTCTCCTTCCTCGTGCGCCTCGGCCCGGTCGCGACGGGCGCGATCGGCCTCGGCATCGTCGCGCTCCACAACCTCGCGGACCCCCTCGTGCCGTCCGACTTCGGTTCGCTCGGCCCGCTCTGGGTCCTCCTCCATGAGGGCGGCGTGATCCCGCTCGGGCCCGGCGCGATGATCCTCGCGTTCTACCCGGTCCTCCCGTGGATCGGCGTCATCGCCGCGGGATACGGCTTCGGCCAGGTCTTCCTGTGGGACGGCGAACGCCGCGCGCGCGTCCTTCCCATCGTCGGCCTCGGCATGGTCGCGCTCTTCTTCGTGCTGCGCGGCGCGCAGGTCTACGGCGATGCGGACGGTTGGGCCGACCGCGGCGACCTCGCCCGCACCGCGATGGATTTCATGGCCGTCACGAAGTATCCGCCCTCCTTCCTTTTCATCCTCGCCACGCTGGGGCCCGTCGTCGCGGCGCTGCCGCTCCTCGAGCGCGCGAAGGGGCGCGCGGCGGCGTTTTTCGTGACCCTGGGACGCGTGCCCCTGTTCTATTACGTCGTGCACCTGATCCTCATCCACGGTCTCGCGATCGTGTTCGCGAACCTCAGCGGGTTCACGGGGCTGCGGGTCGTCTCGATCCCGCAGTTCACGTTCCCGGAAGGGTACGGTTGGGACCTGCCGGTGGTCTATCTCGTCACTGCCGGCGTGGTCCTGCTGCTCTACCCGTTCTGCGCCTGGTTCGCGGACCTCAAGCGTCGCCGCCGGGACTGGTGGCTGAGCTACCTCTGATCCGCCGCGGCCGTTGCGGCCAAGGTTTCATGACGCGCGACACGATAGCACGACGGTGGCGACCCTCGTAGCTGCCCGTCCGCAAAGCGCGCCTCGGGCCGCCCCCGGCCGTCTTGAGGGCATCGACCTCCTGCGAGGCCTCGTCATGGTCGTGATGGCGCTCGACCACGCCCGCGCATTCTTCACCTTCGCGCGATTCAATCCGCTCGATCACGCGGTCACGACGCCCGAGTACTACATCACGCGCTGGATCACCCACTTCGCCGCGCCGGTCTTCGTCTTCTTCGCGGGGACGGCGGCGTTCCTCTCCGGATCGCGGGGGCGCGTGGACCTCCCGCGGTTCCTGTGGACGCGCGGACTGTGGCTCGTCGTCGTCGAGATGACGTTCGTGCACGTCGGCTGGTTCCTCGACCTCAACTTCGGCACGATCATCGCGCAGGTCATCTGGGCGATCGGGTGGTCGATGGTCGCGCTCTCGTTCCTCGTGCGCTTCGGGCCCGGCGTCGTCGGCGCGATCGGCCTCGCAATCCTCGCCCTCCACAACCTCGCCGACCCGCTCGTTCCCGCCCATTTCGGGCCGTTCGACTGGCTGTGGAAGATGCTCCACGAGCGCGGCGCGGTCGAGCCCGTCCCCGGGCTCCTCATCCGCCCCGGCTATCCCGTGCTCCCCTGGTTCGGCGTAATGGCCGCGGGATACGGCCTGGGCCGCCTCTTCACGGGGGACCGCGCGATGCGCGACCGGGCGCTCGTCGCGATCGGGCTCTCGGCCGTCGCGCTCTTCCTCGTCCTGCGCGCCTCGCAGGTCTACGGCGACCCGGGCGGCTGGAGCGACCAGGGCGACCCCGTCCGCACGGCGATGGACTTCATGAACGTGCAGAAGTACCCGCCCTCGCTCCTCTTCCTCCTCGCGACGCTCGGGCCTGCCCTCGCGATCCTTCCTGCCCTCGACCGCGCGAAAGGCGCGTGGAGCCGGATCTTCGTCACCTTCGGACGCGTCCCCCTCTTCTACTACGTGCTCCATCTGTGGATCCTCCGGCTCCTCGTCCCGGTCTTCGCCGTCGTGGTCGGCCACGACTGGCGGCCTCTCGTGGGCGTCTTCTTCGCAGCGCTCCCGCCCACCTGGGGTTTCGACCTGCCCGTCGTCTACGCCGTCTGGATCGGCGTCGTGCTCCTCCTCTATCCCCTGTGCGCGTGGTTTGCGGACGTGAAGCGCCGTCGCAAGGACTGGTGGCTGAGCTACCTGTGAAGCGAACAGAGGGTTGGGAAGGAGTTTAAGTAGCCCCGATCCGTCATCGGATCAAGCCTGCCCCGCAGGCCCAAGGGCACCCATCTCCAGCAACAGGTACGGCAACACCTCTAATTTCTTGGGGGCCCTTCCTTCTCACCCGCCCGCTCCGGGCGGTCATCCTTCATACACGGCGAGGAGCTGCGCCGCGACCGCCTTCGGCGCGTGCACGCGCTCGACGTAGGCCCGGGACACGCGACCGATCTCGGGCAGGCGCTCGGGTCGCCGGGCGGCCTCCGCAAGCGCGACCTCGAGATCGCCCGCGAGCACGGGAATGCCCGGGTACCATGCGCGCTCGACCGAGCACACGACGGGCTTGCCGAGGCCCATCGCCTCGAGGGTCACGACGCCGTGCGCGTTGATGTCCGGTCGCCACTGGTCCACGACGACGTCGCACGCGGCCATGCGCGCGAGCGCCTCGCGGTGCTTGAGGCCGCTTGCCACGTCGAAGCGGGCGAGCCCGGCCTCGACGAGCGGCGCGACGGCGGCGCGGATCGCGGGCGTCCCCTTCGTGGATTCGTTCGAAGGGTAGTGTCCGACGAGGATGGGGCCGCGGCCCGAAGGGTACACGGGGTCGACCGGAGGCGCGTGCGGGGTCGGCACGTACCGCGCCTTCGGGAGGTGGCCGAGGAGGTCCGGCGTCGCGACGAGGTGCGCGCCGGGCGCGTCCGCGTGACGAGCGGCGCCCGACCGCAGGAGGCTCCCGTGGTGATGGAAGACGAGCTTCGGCTTCGCCGACGCGAGGGCGACGCCGAGCCTGAAGGCGCGCGGGAAGCAGTCGTGGAAATGCAGGACGTCGTACCGGCCCGCGAGGCGGGCGAGGCGCGGCGCCGTCAGGAATGCGCCCACGCCGCGCTGGTCGGCGTCGAGGTCCGAAGGGAATCCGAAAGGGGACGGATAGAGGTCGAGCACCTCGGCGACGATGCCTTCCTCCCGGAGCGCCCGCGTCAGGGCCCACCCGACGTTCGCGGGGTTGTTCACGTGGAGCACCCTCACGCGCGCGCACCGTCCATCGCCCGCCCGCATGGCGCGCCGCAGGCATCACGTTTGGCCTTCGAGGCGTGACCCACAAACCGCTTGCCGCGCATCGGCAGCCGGCGCGCCGTGCGCGTCGCGCTCCTCAGTCCCTACCCGCCGACGCCCGAGGAACCCGGCGACCCGTCGGGCCTCGCGGGCGGCGTCGAGGCGAGCCTCGCCGGAAGCGCCGCGGCGCTCGCGAAGCGGGGCCACGACGTCACCCTGTGGACGACCGCCCGCCGACCCTACACGGCCCGGACCCCCGAGGGCGTCCGCGTCGAAGCCGTGCGCCGCTTCGCGAGCGCGTTCCGCGCCCCGCTCTCGTCGCTCGCGTGGGCGCGCCTCGACGCCGACGTCGTGCACGTCCCTGCGACGTATCCGACGATGTCGGACCTCGTCCCGCTCCTTTCACGCGTGCGCGGCGGACCCCCCGTCGTCGTGGACTACCATTTCGACGTCGCGCCCACCTCGACCGCGATGGCGCTCGCGACGAACGTCTACGGCTCGACGCTCGGCCGCGCGATGGCCGCCGCGCGTCTCGTCGTGCACCGCTCGCCGGAGCCGCCCGCGGGCCTTGGTCGACTCGTGTCGCGCGTCCCGACGGTCCACGTCCCGAACGGCGTCGACGTCGCGCGGTTCCGCCCCGCCTCGCGGCGCGAGGGCTACGTGCTCTTCGTCGGCCGCCTCGTCCCGTACAAGGGCGTGAGCGTCCTCCTGTCCGCGATGCGCCGCGTCCAGGCGCGCCGCCCCGCGCCGCTCGTCGTCGCGGGCGACGGGCCGCTGCGCGACGGGCTCGAGGATCTCGCTCGGAACCTTGGCGTGGACGCGACGTTCCTGGGTCGCGTCGACGACGAAACGCTTGCAACGCTCTATGCGAAGGCCGCCGTCACGGTGCTGCCGAGCGTGAACACGCAGGAGGCCTTCGGCGTCGCGCTTCTCGAATCGCTCGCCTCAGGCACACCCGTCGTCGCGTCGGACCTGCCGGGCGTCCGCCACGTCGCGTCGCTCGGAGGCCTCGTCGCCCGACCCGGGGACGCCCAGGACCTCGCGGGCCGCATCGTCGACGTGCTCGAGGGGCGCGCGGCGCTCCCGTCCGCGAACGACCTGCGCCGCGCCGTCGCTCGCCGCTACGCGTGGCCGGTCGTCGCGAAGGGGCTCGAGGAGGCCTATCGAGCGGCGACGGAGCCCGCGCCATGAGGATCGTCCTCGCGACGCCCTGGTGGCCGCCCGAGGGGGGCGGCCTCGAGAACTACGCCCGCGGCATCGCTCGCGGTCTCGTCGCGCGCGGGCACGACGTGCGCGTCGTCGCCGCCACCCGGGAAGATCCCGATGCCTTGGACGACGAGGGCGTTCTCGTGGAGCGTCTTCCGGCCTCGGCCGTCGTGTCGAACACGCCCGTCGCTTTGCGCGCGGCCTCGCGGCTCGCGCGCCTCGTCAAGGCCTGGCGGCCGGACGTCGTGAACGGCCACGGGCCGGTTCCCGGGGCGCTCGAAGGCGCCGCCCTCGCCGCGCGCCTCGTGAACGCGCCGTACGTCGCGACGTACCACGCCGGCTTGCTCAAGGGCGGAAGGCCCGGCCTCGAGGCCGCGGCCCGCTTGCTCGGCGCGACCGTCGAGCCGTGGGCCTTCCGCGCCGCGCGCCGCATCGTCGCCGTGAGTCCCTTTGTCGCCGCGAACCGCCTCGCGCGGTACGCCGACAAGACGACCGTCATTCCCCCGGGCGTCGATCTCGAACGGTTCCATCCCGCGCCGAAGCCCGCCGAGCCCACGCGGCTGCTCTACCTCGGGCGGCTCGATCCGGCCTACGGCTGGAAGGGCTTCCACGTGCTCTTCGAGGCCTTCCGCCGGGCCCACGCCGCCGACCCGCGCCTCACGCTCACCGTGGCGGGCGGCGGTCCGATGGTGGCCGGATGGCGCGCGAAGGCGCTCGCCCTCGACCTGCCCGTCGCCTTCGCGGGTCGCGTGCCGGACGCCGACCTTGCCGACCTCTACCGCGCGCATGGAGCGCTCGCGCTTCCGAGCCTGACCGACGCCGAGTCGTTCGGCATGGTGGCCGCGGAGGCGGCCGCCTGTGGGCTTCCCGTCGTCGCGAGCGCCGTGGGCGGCGTGCCCTCGCTCGTCGAGGACGGGGCGACCGGGATCCTCGTCCCCCCGGGCGACCCCGGCGCGCTCGCAGAGGCCCTCGGCGACCTCGCGCGGGACCCCGGCCGGGCGTCGGACCTCGGGCGTCGGGGCGCGGCGCGCGTCGCTTCCCGTTACGGTTGGCGCGGCATCTCTGAGGCGACCGACCTCCTCTTCGAGGAGGCTATTGCAGCGTCCCGGCGCGCACCTCGAGGAACGCGCTCACCCACCCGGGCCAGTCGGTCGGGGCCGTCGTCGCCCCGAGGCCGGCGAGGCTCAGGTTGAGACGGGCGAGCTTCGCGCGATCCGGGCCCTCGGGGCCCTCGCACGATTCGAGCGCCGCGAGCGCGACGCGCCGCACCGCGCCCGAGGGATCGAGCGCGATCCTCCGCGAGCGCGCCGCGTGGAACGCGACCTCCGCGAACGTCGCCCGCGCGGCGGACGGGAACAGGAGCGCATGCGTGGCGAGCAGCGCGTCCTTCGCGGCCCGCCACGTCGCGTCCGCGTCGACCGCGTCGTGGGCGGCGGGATCGAGCTTGAAGGCCGTCGCCCATCGCGCGAGCGGGATCTCGTCGATCATGCCGAGCGCCTCGAACCGGGCGAGCCGTGTCGCGACCGAGGGGTCGTGGAGGCCGCGCGCGATGAGCCGCGCCTCGACGCACGCGAGGACGGCCTTCGCCGCGTGCCACCGCGCCGCCTCGGGGCCGA
This sequence comes from Candidatus Thermoplasmatota archaeon, assembly GCA_035540375.1. NCBI lineage: Archaea > Methanobacteriati > Thermoplasmatota > Thermoplasmatota archaeon. The sequence goes on along the minus strand of DATLGO010000017.1, from coordinate 8,475 downwards.
AGGCGGAGCCTTCGAGAAGCCCGACCGCCCGGTTGAGGAGGAGCCGGCGCGCCTCCGAAAGCGGGATGGTGGACGGCGGAAAGGGCGGGATGAGGTCGATGACGCGCGACTGACCCGCGATGACCCGGCCCGCGGCGCGTGTTTCCACCCAGAAGAGCTTCGGGGCGAGCCACGGAAGGCGTCCCGTGAAGACGGGCACGAGATCCACCTTGATGCCGAGGTCCCTTTCCAGCGCCTTCGCGATCGACGAGGCGACGGGACCGCCGCCCGGGCGGTCGCGCACGAGCACGAAGTCGTAGTCGTTGAGCGGCGTCGCCTCGCGCGCGCTGCCCTCGCCCCGCGCGAACCCTCCCGTGAGCACGAGCGCGCGGGCCGACGGGTCGCGCGTCGCGGTCGCGCGGACGGCGGCTTCGAGGTCGCGGTCGATGCGGGCTCGGAGGGCGGGCGTGTCGCGCGCCGTGTAGGGGAAATCAAGCTCGGCGCACGAGAGAGGCATCGAGGAGGCTCCTTCCTTCGCTGTCGACCGTCGATTCCACGCCCGTGAGGCGGCAGAGCGTGGGGAAGACGTCGACGAGCGGCCGCGCGCCGATCTCGCCGGGCGCGATGCCCGGGCCCGAGACCATGAGGAGCGAGTACGTCTCCTCCGCCTTGTCGATGTACCCGTGCATGCCCTTGATCGTCGAGTCGACGACGTGGAAGTAGTCGGGCCAGAAGAGCGTGCCCGGATCGGCGGCGAAGAGCGCGTCCCCGTATCGCCGCGTCGAGAAGCCGATGCGCTCCGCCTCCATCTCGGAGCGGCTGAGGAATCGGCCGCCGCCGAGGCGCTCCATCGCGGAGGTGATCTCCGAGCGCGCGCGCTCGGTCTCGAACCAGAAGTTCGCGATCGTGCTGTTCACGAACACGGTGTAGTCCTCCCCGGGCTCGAGGTCGAGCGTCCGGAGGGCCGCGAGCACGTCGACGCGCCGCCGAACCGGCGCCATGCCGTGGTCGCCGACGACCATGAAGTTGAAGTCGCCGTAGTTCGAGGCGAGCGAGGTGTGGATCGTCCGGCACTTCCGGTCGAGCTCCGCGAGCTCGCGGCGCATGAGCGAGCGGTCCTGGTCCGTCTGCTCCGCCGAAGGCTCGAGGCCCGCCGGGAGGAGGGGCCCCGCGTGGTGGCCGTTCTCGTCGAGCGTCGAGAACTGCGCGACGAACAGCGCGTCTTCGACGCGGCGCTCGAAGCGCTCGAGGAGCATCGAGAAGATCTCCTCGTCGTCGCCGCTCACGGGGTGCGCGCCGTAGAAGAACGTCTTCCCGTCCTCGCGAAGGCGGTCGAAGAGGCTCGTCGAGGGCAGCGCGCCCGGATCGAAGATGGGCCGGGAATCCTCGACGACCTCGAACTTGGGGAGGAAGGTCGGCGGGATCCATGCGGGATCGGTGTGGTACTTGCCCGTGATGAGGCGGCTTGCGTGCTTGATCGCGAGGCGCACCGGGAAGAACACCTTGCGCGGTCGGTACCATCGCGCGAGCGGACCCAGCTTCGAGAGCCAACCGAACGGCGAGTTCTCGGGACCGTAGCCGAAGGCGCTGAAGTTGCCGCTCTTGTCGGGGTACGTCCCGGTGAACATCGCGGTGCGCTGCGCGAATCCGGCGGGAGAGACGAGCGATCCGCGCCTCGAGCGCTCGAGGAGCGCGGCGAGGAACGGCGTCGTCTCGGGCGTGATGTAGTCGTGTCGGCAGGCGTCGAGGATGAGGAAGAACGTGGGCGTCGTGGTCATCGGCTCATGGCTCCTTGGATGTAATGGAAGAGGAAGGCGAGGTCGTAGGCAGGGCTCGCGGCGATGGCCGCGAGGGCCCAGCCCCGATAGCGGGCGAAGGCGCCCGGCGTGACCCGGCGGAGCGCCGGCGCCGCGAGCACGAGCGCGAGGAGGGCGAGCGTGATCGTGTGCGGGTACGAGACGGCGCCCCCGAGGGCGACGAGGACGAGCGCCCCCCAGCCGACCACGCGGTCGAGTCCGCCCGTCTCGCGCCGCGTTGCGCCCCAGGCTCGCGCCTCCCGTCTCACCTTGCGGTACTCCGAGGCGAGCGTCGCCTTGTCGCGATGGTGCACCACCATCGTCGGATCGTACGCGAGGACGAGGCCCGCTTCGCGCGCGCGACGGGCGAGCAGGACGTCGTCGAGCACCGAATCCGCCTCGGACGCGCCGAACGGGAAGCGCTCGAGAAGCTCCCTCCGGGCGGCCGAGACGACGTTCGAGGCATACGCTTCGGCGGGAAGCTTCCGCTCGTAGAGATGGTACCGTAGGCCGCGGACGGCGGCCGCGAGCGTGAGGCGCAACGGGGCGTGGACCTGACGGCCGAAGACGAGGTCGGCGCCGCGAAGCGACGCCCGCACCCGCGCCGCGAAGGATGGATCGGCGACCGCGTCGGCGCTCATGAAGGCCACGCATTCCCCTTTCGAGGCCGCGACGCCGAGGTTCCTGGCCTCCCCGACGGCCAGGATGCGCGGGGAGTCGATGAGGCGGACGCGCGAGTCCCGCTCGGCGGCCTCCCGGACGAGCGCGCACGTCGCGTCGTCGCTTGCGGCGTCGACCACGACGATCTCGTCGACCGGGTCGCTCTGCGCGAGGAGGGACGCGAGCGCCTCGCGGACGTGCGCGGCCTCATTCCTGGTGAGGACGACCACCGACAGCGAGGGCCGCAAGCGTCCACCTCCTGTGCGCGCGACGGGCGACGATGCTCCAGGCGGGGACCGCCGCGACGGCGTTCGCGGCCAGCCACGCCACGCCGACGCCCAGGACGCCCCAGGCCGGGATGGAGACCAGGGAGAACGCGAGGACGAGCGTCATGAGCGCCGCCGGGAAGGCGACGAGACGCGGCTTCGCGTTCTCCTCGCGGAGCACGGTGATCGCGAGGTTGTTCACGGCGACGAACGCGAGCGAGACGAGCAAGAGCGCGAGGAGGGGCCGCGATCCCTCGCCGTAACCGGGACCGAAGAGCGCGAGGGCCTCCGGCCCGAGAAGGATGCCCCCGAGCGCGAAGGGAACGAGCACGGTCGCGTGCTGGCGGACGGAGCGGTGGATGACGCCCGCGCCGTCCGCGGGCGTCGCGACGAGCTCCGCGAAGGCCGAGTTCGCGAAGGCCTTGCTCGCGAGGAACCCGAGGCCGGCGAGGGTCCACGCGACGTAGAAGGCGGCGTTCGCCTCCGCGCCCGCGACCGCCGTCACGATGAGCGGGAGGGCGAGGGAGGGGAGGAACTCCCCGACGTTGACCGCGTAGTTCGCGGCCGCGTCGGGAAGCACTGCGCCCGGCCGGGCCGCGGCGAGATCCTCGTCCGCTCGCGCGCCGCGGGCCGCGAAGGCGCCGCGCGCGATGAGCGCGGCCGCGACCGCGGAGACGGCCGCGCCGAGGCCCCACGCGGCGGCGATGGCCAACCCACCGGGAAGGATCGCGAGGAGCGGGATGGGCAGGAGAAGCCGGACGGCGTTGAAGACGAGATTGCGCGCGAAGGAGCGTCCGGCGCGGCGCTCCGCGACGAAATACGCGTCGAAGACCCAACCGGTCCCGATCGCGACCGCGAAAAGCGCGAAGAGCGCGATCGCGAGCCCGTCGCGTCCGACGACGCCCGCAAGCTGCGGGTCGAGCGACGGGAGCGCGAGCGCGAAAGCGAGGGCGACCGCCGCCGCGAGGCCGCCTCCCACGGCGAGGGCGAGAAGGAGGATCGCCCGTCGGCCGCGCGGACCGAGCGCCGGCACGCGGCGGACGAGCGCCGCGTCGAGGCCGAGCTTGCCGAGAAGCGCGGCGAGCGTGAACGCGCTCACGGCCGCCGCCGCGGCGCCGAGGGCCGCGGGCTCCACGGACCGGGCGGCGAGGAGCCAGAACGCGACCCCCGTTGCCGCCCCCACGACGGAGTTCATCATGAGGAAGTACCCGTTGCGGTACTGGGGCGAGGCGAAGTGTTCCCTCAGCCGGGCCGCGACGTGCATGACCCGTGCGCGGGGGATGGCGCGGGAGGAAAAGCGTTCTCGTGCAACCCCCGCACGGGGCCATCCGGGCCGGCGACCCGGGGTGTCCGGCTTCGAAGGCTGTACCCCAAACGCCAATCCCGGCCTGGGAAGGGGTACTTGGCCCATGGTCACTCCCCGACTGGGTGTCGCCTCCTCGACCCGCGGCGCGCTCTGGACGCTCCCCCTCCTCGTCCCCGTCCTCGCCGCGGCGCTCTACGTGCGCCTGAGCGACCCGCTGTCCTCGCCCGTCATCGCGGCCGAGGATCCCTACACGCACATCGTGTTCGTGAAGGAGTGGCTTGCGAACGGCCGCTTCGGCGACTCCGTCGCGCTCGGCGTCGGCATGTACCCGCCCGGCTTCCACGCGCTCGTCGGGGCGCTCGCGGCCGGCGCCGGGATCGACCACGAGACGCTCCTGCGCTTCATCGCGCCCGTCCTCGGTGCCTTCAGCGTCGCGGGCGTCTTCTTCCTCGCGCGCGACCAGGCGGGCCCGGTCGCGGGCGTCGTCGCCGCGGTGCTCATGGCCGCGACCCCGGAGCACATCTTCCGCTCGGGCCTCGGCGCGCCGACCGCGCTCGACCTCGCGCTCCTTCCGTGGTTCCTCCTCGCCATCGTGCGCCTCGGCCGCGACGGTCCCGCGTGGGCCCCCGTCGCGGCGGTGACGGGCGCGGCCCTCGTGCTCGCGCACCCCTGGATCATGGTCGTCGCGGCCCTCGCGGCGGGCTTCTACGTGGTCGTCTCGGCCGTCGCCGCGGAGCCGCGTCCCACGCTCCTCTCGACCGCGCTCGGCGCCGTGGTCGCGGCGGGGCTCTTCTTCATGAGCTACAGCTACAAGCTCGCCGACGACGCGGACCGTCAGCGCTGGGTGGGCGACGGCGTCGGGGACGCCGGGCCGCTCGCCTTCGCGACGCACGCGTTCGCCGCGCTCCCGCCGTGGTTCGTCCTCGCCATTCCGCTCGCGCTCGCGGTCGCGTTCCTCGTCCCGGCCTGGCTCGCCCGCACGGGCCGCGGGACGGCCTCCGCGACGGCGGGCGTCGTGGGCGGTCTCGTGCTCGCGGGCGGCATCACGGTCGGGGTCGCGGGCATCGAGCACTTCCCGATGTTCGTCGACTTCGAGATGATGTTCGGCTGGACGCTCGTCGCCCTCGCCGTCGTCGGCATCGCGACCGTGCCCGCAACGCGGGGCCACGCCGGCATCGCCGCGCTCGGCTTCGGGCTCGCGACGCTCCCCTTCACCGTCGTCGACGTGTTCGACGTGTGGTACCTGCCGCACCGCACCGCCGTCTACCTCGGCCTCGCGATGGCGATCCTCGGCGGCCTCGGCGTCGGGTCCGTCGTCGAGACCCTCCTCGCGCGCCTGAGGGATCGCCCCATCGCGGGCGCGGGCCGCGCCGTGACGGCGGTCGTCGCCGCATCGCTTCTCGCCGTCTCGCTCGTTCCCGTCGCGCAGGGCACGCCCGCGTGGTACCGCTACTACGAGGACGAGCAGTACGAGGGCATCCGCGAAGCCGCGTCGCTCGCGAACGACGACCGGCTCGTCGTCATCGTCACGGGCTCCTGGCAGTCCAACCTGTTCTTCAAGGCGCTCGTGGAGCGCATGGGCGAGCAGGTCCACTACCGGCCGGAAGTCTACAAGGACCGCGCCTCGAGCGAGTCCTTCTTCAAGGACATGCGGGGCCGCGACGTGTACGTCTGGTGGGACCTCCACACGTTCAACGCCACGAAGAACAACCACCCATGGTTCCTCGACCAGGGCGCCGTGCGGTGGTCGTCTGCGGACGGTCAGACGAAGCTCGTCCGCGTGGAGGGCCTCGCTTGAGCGCCGTCCCCCGCGGGGGGGACGAGCGCGCGGAATCCGCCTTCGCGGACGCGCGCCGTCGCTTTCTCGCCCCCGATTCCATCGCCCAGGATGACACCGCCCATCGCGCGACGCGCGGCGTCGCGACCATCCTCCTGCCGGCGCGCAACGAGGAGGACGGCATCGCGACGACGCTCCGCGAATTGCCGCTTCCCGTCCTCGCCGCGCTCGGGTTCGACGTGGACCTCCTCGTCGTGGACGGCGCGAGCGAGGACGCGACGCGCGAGATCGCGCGCGACTTCGGCGCGCGCGTCGTCCTCCAGCCCGGCGTGGGCAAAGGCCTCGCGTTCCGCGCCGCGCTCGACCACGCGAAGGGAACGTACGTCGTCATGCTCGACGCGGACGGGACCTACCCGGCCGAGGACGTGCCGCGCTTCCTCCTCGAGCTCGAGGACGGCGCGGACGTCGTCATGGGGTCGCGCTTCGCGGGCGAGATCGAGGACGGCGCCATGAGCACCGTGAACCGCGTCGGCAACGTCGCGCTCTCGACGCTCGCGACCCTCCTTTACGGCGTCCGCACGACGGACGTCTGCACGGGCATGTGGGGCTTCCGGCGCGAGAAGGTCGCGGCCCTCCCGCTCACCGCGCGTCGCTTCGAGATCGAAGCGGAGCTCTTCGCGCAGTGCGCGAAGGCGGGCCTCGTCATCCGCGAGCTCCCCATCCGCTACGGCCGCCGCATCGGCGAGACGAAGCTCGGCCGCTTCAAGGACGGGATCGGGATCGGCGCGAAGCTCGTCGGGCGCCGCCTCGGGTGAGGGAAGCAAGAACCCGGTCCAAACAGGGTCATGAGAAGTGTTAAGTGCGGGGGGGGGTTCTGGTCGTGTGCTCGCACGTCGGCGCTTCGGAGTGGTGCTCGTGGCCGCGATCGTCTTGGGTCTCGTCGGCGCCGGGGGTGTGGCGGCGAACCCGGTGGATTCCGGGGTCGTGGATTGCTTCACGGCTCAGCGCGGGCCGGTGGACGATCTCAGCGATCAGGCGGAGTGCATCATCGACTGCATGATGGTCGGAGGCTGCCTCGTCTCGTGCGAGGATCCGGACTGCATCCCTGACTGCGGCGAACCGTGCGACGTGCAGCCTGAAGCGCCGGTTTGCGGTGCAGCTGCGCCCGTCACGGGGGTTATCACCGGCAACGGGAATTCATGGTTCCAGCTCTACAAGGATCCTCTCGGGAACCTCGTGGCCTCATGGATGCTTCAAACCAACAACCTCAACAACGGCGCAGATGAATGGGTCTTCGGCCTCGAATGGGGGGCGCCGGGTCCAAGCGGCACCGGCATGACGATCGCGCGCTCGCGGCTCTTCGAGGACCAGCTCGGGGTCTGCCGGCCTCTGGGCGAGGCGGGCCTCGGTCCCACGGAGTTCTACGTCGATGCAGGGGCCGGCGGGTTTAGCGGATCAAGTTCGTGCAGTATCAGCTTCAGTTGGGAAATCGGCGCCGGCGTCTCGATCACCGGGCCGTCTGGATCTGCATCCCTTGGCGGATCCCTTGAATGCGGGGCTGGAACCACGTTCGATTCTGAATCTCTCCTCCGCGGTGGTGGTAGCACCAACGCATGAACGACTTTGATCGTTCGAAGCCCCCGGTCGTGGTCGTCGTGTTGGCGCTCCTGATCGGGGGCTGTGTGGCTCCTGTCGAAAGCGAGCCCCAAATCAGGCTCGATGACTTCGCAGTGTGTCATCAGACCTGGCGCGATGGTTCGGCGCGCACTTGCGAAGCATCGACGTTGAACTTGACGCTCGTTGATTCACTCGACGGGCCAGGGTGGTACTGCAAATTGGCTGCGGGTCATTTCGCGGTTTACGAGAACGTTCGGACGGCTCGTTTCGCGATCGCTTACGAAGGTGAGTGGCCGAAGGGTGACGTTGGGCTGGCCATCGCCATAGATCCGGAGGGACGTGCTCCGGTCACGTTGTCAAAGTTCCCCGTCCCTATCAATCCCATCATGCTTCTGCCCCAGGACACGCGTGCCACAGAAAAGGTCCTTGTTCAAGCGTTTGCCGCCATCGTCGAAACGGAGACACCCGTGCTCGCTGGAGCAAGATTGGACCCGCAGTGGACCGCCAAAGACGGGGACCTCTGGCTTCTCTGGGCTCTCCGGGCAGAAGACCGCACCTTCTACTTCGACCCCATGATGCTCGGTCCGTACGGGTTCTGGGGACCAAGGGACCTCTTGCTGAACGGCACCGATTTCACCCTTGCCATCCATTGGAACAATTTCGGCCGCGGTGTCATACCGCTCGATATTCTGTCTGTCGGGAATTCGTGTCGCCAAACGCCTCTCCACATGCCTCCCCATGCGTCGAACAACATTCTACAAGATGTTGCGCTCGGCCACTGACGCTTTGCGAAGGGCGGAAATGCGATCGGGGGGTCCATTCATCGAATCGCGCGAACCCCGTCACGTGATTCTCGTCGTCTCGCTCATGATGGCCTTTCCCGTCCTCGGTTGTCTTGCAACACCGCGAGACCCCGATCCGGCACCCTGCGCCTTCCGCTACCCGTCCGGCGACCCCGTCCCCTGCGTGAGCGAAGCCGCCCCGCTCGAGGTCCACGCCCTCCCGCCCCCCGCGGGCTGGCTCTGCGTCGAGTCACTCGCGATGCCGAAGGTCAAGGTCTCGCTCTGGCGGCAC
>DATLGO010000016.1 GCA_035540375.1 Candidatus Thermoplasmatota archaeon | reverse complement strand
GAAGCGCCCGCCGCGCCGGCGGGGGCCGGCGCGGCGGGCGCTTCCGTGCCCTTGACGTCGACCTCGTCGGGGAGGCGGGCGTCGGGGCCCATGATGCGCACGGACACGCCGATCGTGCCGAGCTTCTTCTTCGCGACGGCGTAGCCGCGCGACATGTTCACGATGGCCGTCTCGCCCGTGAACTTGATCCGGCCTTCCTTGAACTTCTCGCGGCGGCTGCGGCCGCCCGTGAGCTTGCCCGCGATGATCACGAGGCAGCCGCGGGCGCCCGAGTCCATGATGCGCCGGAGCGTCGAGTGGCCCGCGCGGCGGAAGTGCCAGCCGCGCTCGAGGGCCTCCGCGAGCTTCTGCGCCATGATCTGGGCGTTGAGCGAGGGGTTCGTGTCCTCCTGCACCTCGATCTGGGGGTTGTCCAGGCCGAAGCGGGTCGTGAGGTCGTCCGTGAGCTTCTTGATCGTCGCGCCGCGGCGGCCGATCACGAAGCCCGGCCGCTCCGCGACGAGGTTGATCCGCGTACCCATCGGGGTGCGCTGGATCTCCGCGCCGCCGAAGCCCGCGCGCTCGGTCTCCTTGTGGAGGAACTCGCGGACCATGACGCGCCGCTTGTGCTCCTTGATGAGTTTGCGCTCGACGGCCATCTTACTCCTCCTTCTTCTTCGACGTCTTCTTCGCCTTCTTGGCGCGGGCGCGTTCGCCGGCGCGGCGGGCCTTGCTCGCCTTCTCCTTCTCGCCCTTCGCGCCCTTCGTGGGCTTCGCGGGCTTCTCGGGCGCGGGCGCGGCGGCCTTCGCCTCGCCTTCCTCGCGCTCCTCGAGGACGATCTCGAGGTGCGTCGTGTGCGTGTCCCAGGCCGTGGCGCGGCCCTGGGCGCGGGGCATGAAGCCGCGGATCGGGGAGGCGCGGCTCGCCGCCGCGTGGCGGACGAACATGCGCGTCGGATCCAGGCCCTTGTACTCCGCGTTCGATTCCGCGTCCTTCAGCACCTTGAGGGCCGCCGCGGCGACCTTCACGGGGAACCGGCCGGGGCCGACGCCCTTCTGGTGCTTGATGTTGCGCTGGACCTTGCGGAACGGCACGGCGCGCTTGAGCGCGACGACGTCCTCGAGGAACAGCTTCGCGCCCTTGACCGAGCGGCCGCGGATCGCGCGGCAGACCTCGATCGCGAACTTGGGCTTGACCGGGAGGTCCTTGCCGACGGCGCGGGAGGTGATCTCCGGGTCGACGTTCTGAGCAGCGTATCGGTACATCGGAGACACCTCACTTGAGCGGCATGAACTTGGACGACCGCGTGGCGCCGACGCCCGGGCCCGTGTGCTTCACGGCCTTGCGGGTGAGCGCGAACTCGCCCAGCTTGTGGCCGACCATCTCCATCGTGATGTCGACGCGCTTGAACTCCTTCCCGTCGTGCACGCCGATCGTCTTGCCGACGAGGGCGGGCAGGATCGGGAACTCGCGCAGGTGCGTCTTCACCATCTCGCCCGGGCCGGCTTCCTTGACGTTCGCGAGGAACGTCTCGCCGTCCGTGCCGAGGCCGCGCTTGATCATGCGGCGCACGCGCGAGGGCACGATCGCGAGGACCTCTTCGGGTCCGAGCGTCGCGAGTTCCTCGGCCGAGTAGCCGCGGTACGAGACCTCCTTCTGCCGGCCCTGGACGAGCGCGGCCTTCTTCTTGCGGGCGCGTCGGGGCGTGCGGACGATGCCGCCGGCCGGGGCCTCGGGCTTCTTGGGAGTGTTGGGATCCGCCATGTTCTATCACCCCTTCTTGAGACCGGTGCGCTTGGCCGCGATGTGGCCGACGTTGCGGCCGGGCGGGGTTCCGCGCTTGACGGTCGTGGGCTTGCCTTCCTTCCTGTGGGCGTTGCCGCCGCCGTGGGGGTGGTCCACGGGGTTCTTCGCGATGCCGCGGACGCGGGGCCACAGGGTCGCCTTGGCGCGGACCTTGTGGTACGCCTTCCCGGCCTTCGCGATCGGCTTGTCGCCGCGGCCGCCGCCGGCGACGACGCCGATCGTGGCCCGGCAGTTCGGGTTGAAGTTCTTGAACGTGCCCGACGGCAGGCGCACGACGACGATGTCGGCCGTGCGGCCGACGACGGCGCCGGCCGTGCCGGCCGCGCGGATGAACTTCCCGCCGTCGCCCGGGGCGGCCTCGATCATGTAGACCGGGGTACCCTCGGGGATGCGCTTGAGCGCGACGACGTTGCCCGGCGTGATCTCGTCGGAGCCGATCTTGATCGTCTGGCCGACGTGCACGCCCTCGTTCGCGAGCAGGTGGTGCTTCGCGCCCGTGGGCAGGTTCATGACCGCGATCGGGGCCGTGTGGCCGGGGTCATGGATGATGTCCTCGACCTTCGCCTCGATCGTCTCGCGCACGAGCGGGAGCTTGACCGGCCCCTTGTGCTGGTGCGAGGGCGACGTGTGGGGCGGCTTGCCCGCGCCGCGCCGCTGCGTGATGAGTCGCTTTCCCATGATATCAACCTCAGAAGACTCCGATGCGCATGCCGATGTCCTCGGCGCGCGTCTCGGGCTTGAACCGCACGACGGCGCGCTTGAGCCCGTCCGTCCCGATGCGGGTGTTCACACTCTCGACCTTCGCCTGGAAGAGCGTCTCCATCGCGGACTTCACGTCGCGCTTCGACGCGTCGCGGCGGACGACGAACTCGAGCTTGTTCTCGCGCTCCATGAGACCCATCGTCTTTTCGGTGACGTAGGGGTGGAGGATCACGTCGTAGGCGCTCTTCATCCGATCGCCTCCAGGGCCGCGAGGGCCTTCTTCGTGAAGACCGTGAGACGGCCGGGGTCGCCGCCGGGCGCGACGCGCTCGACGTTCAGCTCGCGGGGCGTCGTGACCTCGACGCCGCGCAGGTTCTTCGCGGCGGCCGCGACCGGCGCCGCGAGGTCGTCCACGACGAGGAGGACGCTCGAGGGCGTGCGCATGCGGCGGCCGCGCAGCTTGCCCTTGCCGGGGCGCTGCTTGTGGCCGTCGAGCGCGCGCGCGATGTCGTCGCCGAGGCCCACGGCCTCGAAGAGGGCGACGACGTCCTTCGTCTTGCCGAGGGCGGTGACCTCGTCGGCGAGGACGACGGGGAGCGCGAGGCCCTCCTTGAAGCGGTGGCCGCGCCCGCGGACGATCTCCGCGTTCGCCGTCGCCGCGAGGGCGCTCTTGAGCGCGAGGGCGCGCTCCTTCTTGTTGACCTTCTCGGCCCAGATGCGCTCGACCTTGGGCGGGTGGGCGCGGCGACCGCCGACGACGGCGGGCGACAGCACCGCGGTGTTGCCCTGCGAGAGACGCGGGACACGCGAGATGCCCGACCCCGAGCGGACCGAGTACTCCGAGTGGCGCTTGCCGGCCATCGTGTCCGAGCCGTAGGGCTGGCGGCGGTTCGCCTGGAAGGCGTTGACCGACTTCCGGATGAGGTCCGGGCGGTAGTCCGTCGAGAAGACGGCGGGGAGCGTGGCTTCGCCGGCCGCCTTGCCGTCCTTCGCGTAGATGTTGACCTTCGACATTCGCTTCACGCTCCCTGCTTCGAGGCCGTGCTGATGTACGTCAGCTCGGGCGCGTCGGCCTTGATGCCGCGCGTGTACCGGGTCGCGTCGCGCAGGCGGATGAGCCGCTTCGCGGGACCGGGGATCGAGCCGTGGAGAATCAGGTACTTGTTGCGCACGAGGCCGTAGCCGAGGAACCCGCCCGCGGGCGTGATCTCGGCGCCGTTCTCGCCGATCTTGAGGACGCGCTTGTTGTACTCCGTGCGCTGGTGGTAGCCCGTCTGGCCGGGCATGGGCACCGTGCTGCGGATGAAGCGCGGCTGGAAGGGACCGAGCGGCGACGTGTCGCGGCGGTTCTTCGAGTCCTTGTGACCCTGCAGGCGGACGCCCCAGCGCACGATCGAGCCCTGGTAGCCGAAGCCCTTCGTGACGGCCGCGACGTCGATCATCTCGCCCGTCTTCGTCCACTCCGAGACGTCGAGCTCCTGGCCGAGCTTCTCCTGCGCGAACTTGAGGCGGTCGGCGATCGAGCCGCCCGCGACGCGCAGCTCCATGACGTCCGGGAGCTTCTTCGGGATGCCCGACACGAGCGTCGGCTGCGTGTAGGCGAGGAGGCGCACGTCGTCCACCTTCGCGGCGTCGACGTTCCACGCGTCCGCGGTCTTCGGGACCGGGAGGCGGCGCTTGAGGTTCTTGTCCGCGTTCTCCGCCCAGATCTCGCCTACGGTCTTGAGGCCGTAGGCCGTCTCGCGGTACAGGCGGACCGCGGCGACCTTCATCGTCGGCACCTCGATGACCGTCACGGGCACCTGGACCTCCTGGCCCGAGGTGATCGACTTGGGACGGTAGTCCGTGAGGATCACGTGCGTCATGCCCGCCTTGTAGCCGGCGAAGCCCTGGATGCGAGGCTTGTCGCCCTTGGACTCCGGCCAGCTCGAGAACCGCGGCACCTCGCTCGCCGCGCGCACGCGGGGCGAGTAGCCGTGGGAGCCTTTCTTGGATCGGTGGGGTTGGCCCATGCTGTTTCCTCCATCGCGGTAGTCCCACGACCGAGTCGTCTCGGGGGTGGAACACGGACGGTGTGAGCCGTTCCATGCAGGCGGTCGTCGTCTCCGAGGAGACCACGACCTTCGTCCAGCCGTGACGCTTGATTCGCGCCGAGAACACGACGGCCCGAAGGACGTCGCGCGAGCGCGAGCGCGGGGATGCGCGCGGCAGAGCCCCTTGCGTCTGGTGTGGACTACGCGGGTGGTGCCGCGGCTATACGCGCACCCCTATATAACGCTTCACAAGGCTGGGGGTGGGGGCACGCCGGGCGCCTCCATACTCTAGAGGGCGCCGGCGACGGGCATCGGGATCGGGCGTCGGGTGTCGGGCGCCGGGACCGGGACCGGGTGCCGGGTGTCGGGTGTCGGGCGCCGGGACCGGGCGCCGGGACCGGGACCGGGTGCCGGGTGCCGGGCGCCGGGACCGGGCGCCGGGCGCCGGGACCGGGACCGGGACCGGGTGCCGGGCGCCGGGGTTCGGGACCGGGTGCCGGGTGTCGGGCGTCGGGACCGGGCGCCGGGTCCGGGACCGGGCGCCCGGTCCCGACGCCCGATCCCGATGCCCGTCGCCGGCGCCCTCTAGAGTAT
>DATLGO010000015.1 GCA_035540375.1 Candidatus Thermoplasmatota archaeon | reverse complement strand
GTTCCCGACCCAGTCCTTCCCCCTCCTCCGGCGCCTCCGGCGCCTTCCCCCGCTGAGACCCTCGCCGTCGCCCTCCGACGGTGGGGCGCACGTTAAATGCGGGGGTGGTGTTCGGGGGGTGCCATGGTCCGGAAGCTCCTCGGCCCGATCATCCCGCTCGCCGCGCTCGTCGCGGGCGTCCTGCTCGCCGTCGCCGTCCCGGACACCACGGCCTGGGGCAAGGAGGGCATCAAGCTCTTCGTCGCGGCCTTCAACGTGATCGCCCCTTACCTCATCCTCTTCCTTCTCGCGGCCACCGTCGCGGACCATTTCGGCGACAAGTCCCGTCGCCGCGTGCTGCCTCTCGTCTTCGTCTCGTTCGTCATCTCGACCGTGCTCGCGGCGGTCTACGCGGTCGTCCTCATCGCGGGATTCTTCGGTCTTCCGATCCTCGGCGCGGCGTCGACCGACGCGGCCGCGGCGGAGGGACCTTCGATCATGGAGCACCTCGCGGAGGGCCTGCGCGCCCAGACCGTGATCGCGGTCGTGTACGGCCTCTTCGTCGGTTTCACGCTCGCGATCCTCGGAGCCCGCACGGGCGTCGTCGGATACGTCGCGACCCAGACGCGGCTTACCTTCGCGCGCTGGGGCGCGTTCATGCTGCGCATCCTGGCCTCCGTCCTCAAGGTCGGCCTTCCGCTCCTCCTCTTCGCCGCGGGCCTCGCGCTCATCGGCGCGGTCGGGGCCGCGGGCGACGCGGCCTACTGGTACGGCGTGAGCTTCGCGCTCACGGTCGTCCTCCTCGGATCATTCCTCGGCCTCTACACGGCGCTCGTCTACTTCGCCGCGGGCAAGGACGGCGTGCGCCGCTTCGGTCGCTTCACGCTCAAGTCCGGAACGCCCGCTTGGGCCGCCTCCTCGAGCATGGCCGCGCTCCCGCTCGCGCTCGAGTCCGCGCGCGACGATCTCGAGGTCCCGGAGGACGTCGGCGACGCGGTGCTCGGCATCGGCGCCGTCGTGAACCTCGACGGCAGCATGATCGGCGCCTTCGCGCTCGTCGTCACCGCCGCCGTCGCGACCGGGCACGTGCCCACCTTCGCGGAGATCGCCCTTCTCGCGATCCCGCTCGGCATCGTCCTCCACGGCATCCCGGGCGTCCCGGGCGGCTTCGTCGCGGTCGTCCCCCCGATCGCGATCGCCGGCCTCGGCATCCCGCCCGAGGCCGCCGCGACCTACACGGCGTTCTTCGTCTCGATGGCCGCGGGCCCGAACGACCAGCTGCGCTCGGCCGCGAACGTCATCTCGAACGGCGCGCTCGCGATCCTCGTGCACCGCATCGTGCGCGCGACGCGTCCCGAGGCCGGGAAGCCCGCGCCGGAGATCCGGGCGCCTTGATCGCGCGGCTCGAATGCGGCCGCTGCGGCCGCGTCCACGAGGACGGCCCGCGCGCGCTCGCGACCGTGTCGCGCTGCTGCGGAAAGCCGCTTCTCGCGCGCTACGATCTCGCGGCCCTCCGCGGTCGCGTCACGCGCTCGGCGCTCGAAGCGAGGCGCCCCGGCCTCTGGCGCTATGCCGAGGTCCTCCCCGTGGAGGACGCGCGATTCCGCTTCACGCTCGGCGAAGGGGGCACGCCGCTTCTTGCGCCCGCGCGGCTTCGCGAGGCGCTCGGAATCCCGAACCTGGCGGTGAAGGAGGAGGGCCTCAACCCGACCGGGTCCTTCAAGGCGCGCGGCCTCGCGATGGCCGTCTCCGCGAACGCGGAGCGCGGCGCGCGCGGCTTCGCCGTCCCGAGCGCGGGCAACGCGGCCGCCGCCCTCGCCGCGTACGCTGCGGCCGCGGGCCTGCCCGCGCACGTGTTCATGCCGCGCGACGTGCCGCCCGTCATCCGCGAGGAATGCGAGGCCTTCGGGGCGCGCGTGACGCTCGTGAGCGGCCTCATCACCGACGCCGCGAAGGAGGCCCAGGCGCTCGTCGCGAAGGATCCGTCGATCTTCGACGTGAGCACGCTCAAGGAGCCCTACCGCGCGGAGGGCAAGAAGACGATGGGCTACGAGGTCGTCCAGGACCTCGGTTGGACGATGCCCGACGTCGTGGTCTACCCGACGGGCGGCGGCACCGGCATCGTCGGGATGTGGAAGGCGTTCGCCGAGATGGAGGCGCTCGGCCTCGTCGGCCCCGAGCGGCCGCGCCTCGTCACCGTGCAGAGCGAGGGGTGCGCGCCCCTCGTCGCCGCGTTCGAGGCGGGGCGCGAGGACGCGACGCCGTGGGAAAACGCGGCGACGCGCGCCGCGGGCCTCCGCGTGCCGCGCGCGATCGGCGACTTCCTCGTGCTCCGGGCGCTTCGCGCAAGCGGCGGGACGGCCGTTGCGGTCTCCGAGAAGGCGATCGCGGAGGGGACGCGCGACCTCGCGCGCGCGGGCATCTACGCGGCGCCGGAAGGCGGCGCGACGGTCGCGGCCGCGCGCCTGCTCGCCGATCGCGGGTGGATCCGGCCGTCCGAGCGGGTGGTCCTCTTCAACACCGGAAGCGGCTTTCCGTACGCGGCCTGGCGGGAATGACCCGGCCAGGATGCGTCACGCCTCGCGAGATCGTAGGAGGAACGCTCAAGGACTAGCGGTCCTTTGGGCACCCGTCCCATGAAAGCGATCGTGATGGCCGGGGGCGAGGGCACGCGGCTCCGCCCCATCACCGAGCGGCTCCCGAAGCCCTTCGTCCGCGTCGCCGGAAAGCCCACCATCGAGTATGTCCTCGACCGCCTCGTCGAGGCCGGCTTCCGCGACGTCATCGTCACCACCTACTACAAGCCCCACCTCCTCATCGAACGCCTCGCGGGCGGTACGAAGGTCGGCGCGCGCGTCTTCTACAGCGTGGAGGACACGCCCGCCGGCACCGCGGGCGGCGTCAAGAAGGTCGGCGCGCTCCTCGACTCCACCTTCGTCGTCACCTCGGGCGACGTGCTCGCCGACGTCGACATCGGCGACCTCGTGAAGGCCCACAAGGCGAAGGGCGCGATGGCGACGATGGCGCTCACGCGCGTCGAGGACCCGACTCAGTTCGGCATTGTGGGCCTCGACGGCAACGACCGCATCGTGCGCTTCGCGGAGAAGCCGAAGCGCGAGGACGTGTTCTCGAACCTCATCAACGCGGGCATCTACGTCCTCGAGCCCGAGGTCCTCTCGATGATCCCCGCGGAGGGGGCCTTCGACTTCTCGAAGCAGCTCTTTCCCAGGATGCTCGCCGAGGGCAAGCCGCTCTACGGGCGCGAGATCAAGGGCTTCTGGATGGACGTCGGCCGCCCCGCGGACCTCATCGCCGCGAGCGCGGAGCTCGGCAAGCGCCACCACGGCGGACCGTTCAAGGACAAGGCCGAGGTCGACCGCACGGCGAAGGTCGTCGCGACGGACCTCTACGCAGGCGCGAAGGTCGCGCGCGACGCGCAGGTCGAGGGCTCGATCCTCTACGACGGCGCCTCGGTGGGCCCGGGCGCGCGCGTCGCGCGGAGCATCCTCTGCGACGGCGCGATCGTCGAAGAGGGCGCCGTCGTCGAGGACGCGGTCCTCGGCGCGCAATCGCGGGTGCCCGCGAAGACGCGCTACGTCGGGGGTCGGCTCGAAGGCGGCGCGGTCGCGAAGCCGTGAGAGGACCCTCGCGGCGGCGCTCCCCGGGGGCGAGCCGCCCTATCGAGCGGCTCGCGCTTCGCCGCGCCGTTGACCCATCAGGACGCCTCCCGGGTCGAGCGAGCGACAGGCGGTCGACAGCATCATTCCCTGCGCGGTTCGTTCGACCCCGATGGAAATCCTTCGCTGGATCGTCATCGCAGGCCTCGTGACCGCCCTCGCGCCGTCCGTCGCGCTCGCCCACGGGACGCACAAGTGCGAGGGTCTCGTGGATGAGCACTGCTTCGCGTACTGCGAGGACACGGGGTCCATCGAGGACTGCCGCGACCCCTGCGAGCTCTGGGTCGACGGGTTCTGCACGAACATCCTGGACCCGGGTTGTTCGACGTGCCGCGCGCGCGTCCACCTTCCCTGAAGAGGGTTTGACGTCGCCCCATCCCCGGAGCGCCCAGCGCTCCGGGGCGATCTTCGATGATCCACGTTTTTTCGCCGCCGATGACGCGCGAGGTCCCCGGCGGCGCCGATCATCCGCGCAACGTCGCGCTCGATGCGCTCGGTCGGACCGCATGCGACGCGACGCGCCGCAGGCGTGCCGCGGCGTGTGCAGGCGGCGTCTTTCTCCGCGCGAGGCGGGCTGCCTTTCGCGGCGGCCTTGCCTCGATCAAAGGGCCGTGAAGTCCGCGGGCGGCGTCTCGTAGAACACGGTGACCGCGATCGTGCCGCGCAGGTTCACGACGGGCTCTCCAGCCTGCGGGACGATGCGCCACGTTCCGCGGTCGTCGTCCGTGAGGTCGAGGACCATGCGCGCGCCACCGCGGCCGCTCACCTGATCGCGAAGTTCCTCCGCGGGACCGAACGCATAGAGGAAGCCATTGCACGAAGGCGGCGCGGTGCACGTCCACGTTCCTTCCACGACGAGCGCGCGGGGCGCCGGGCCCGCCGGGGCCGACGCCGGGCCGCTGAAGCCGACGGAGACGAAGACGGGCGGCGCCGCGAGCGAGGCGTCGATGGTGAACGCCTTCTTCGTGGTCTCGGGGTCGGGGACGGCGGGTTTCGAGGCCGGCGCGACGGGCGCGGGCTCGACGGTGGAGCCGAGGCAGCCGGCGAACGCGACCGCAAGGGCGACGAGGATGACGCTCGGGGCCGACATGACGGGGTCATGGGACGGGCCCAGCTTTATCTTTCCTGTCAAGGGGACCGCCGCGTCAGGGTCCCTGGGTCGTCGCGCAAAATGACCCCGTCGCGTTGGGCCGCCACAGCGACGCGAGCGCGCCCCGCGCGCATCGTCTCACCCGCGCGCTGCCGGTGTGCGCGCGGCGCGCGCCGTCGCCGCCGCCCTTCGCGCGTCGTCGCGCGCCGTGGGCCCGCTGCGGTCGCTCGCCGGGCCCGCCGGGGGCGTATAAACATTGGCGGGGCGACACAACTAGAGGGAAGAAGCCGTCCGCGGTCGCCAGCCTGCCTGGTGTGATCGTGCACCCGAAGATGGAGAGGCTGAGGGCGTATCTGCGACACGGGTTCCGGCTCGCGTCGATCGAGAGCGATCGCCGCGCGATCGAGGTGCGCCTCGTGCGGCCGCACGCGCGCGTTTGCGGCGTGACCGTCACGTTCGACCGCAAGGACGCGGCAAGGCTACTCGCCGCGACGCGCGTCCGCCGCTGAGCCGCGGGCGGCCCGCGGCGCTCCGTCAATCGGCGAGATAGAGCATCACGAACGCCCAGAGCAGGACGAAGAGCGACGCGACGAAGAGGAACGGGAGCAGGAAGGTCGGGCTTCCGAAGGCGAGCACGAGGCCGGAGCCGAGGACGAGCGCCGCGATGAGCGCCGTGAACGAGGTCCGGAAGCTCCTGCGCTCCTCCTGCGCATGGTACTCGGTCATCGACGCGAGGTCCACCTTGATGCGCAGGTCGTTGCCCTCGATCTTGCGCGAGAGCGCCGCGAGGCGCGTCGGGAGCGCCTTCACGAACTCGGTCGTCTGGAGCGCGGCGTCGAGGAGCATCTCCGCGCCGCCTTCCGCGCTCACGACGCGACGGCGGATGACGCCGAGGATGTAGGGTTGCAGCACTTCGACGAGCTCGAATTCGGGGTCGAGCTTCTTGCAGAGGCCCTCGAACTGGAAAAGCGCGCGCGTGATGAGCATGAAATCCGGCGGGAGCAGCATGTTGTGCCGCTGCGCGACCTGGATGATCATGTCGAGAACGACCGGGTCGCCGACGCTCGCCCGCTCGCGCTCGTGGTAGTCCATGATGCGCTCCGCGTCGCGCGATAGCGCCCGCAGGTCGACCTCCCCGTACACGTTGCAGATGTCGTAGAGGCTCTGCGCGACGGCTTCGACGTCGTTGCGCACGAAGCCCATGATGAGATGCAGGATGCGCTCGGCGCGGCGCTTCGTGACCTTGCCGACGGCGCCGAAGTCGAGGAACGCGACCGTCGTCGCGTCCACGGCCATCAGGTTGCCCGGCGACGGGTCGGCGTGGAAGAGGCGGTCCTCGAACATCTGCTTCGCCATCGCGTGCGTGATCACGCGGGCGAGGCGCTTGCCGTCGAGGGCCTTGAGGTCCGGGTTGTCGAAGTCCGAGAGCTTGTAGCCCTCGATGCGCTCGAGGACGAGGACGCGCTTCGCGGTGAACTCCCAGTGGATCTTCGGGATCTTCACCCCCTCGAAACCCTGGAAGGACTCGTACACGCGCTGATGGTTGCGCGCCTCGTAGCGGTAGTCCAGCTCCTTCACGAGCATGTCGAACACCTCGTTCAGGTGCTCGCGGGGCTGCCACACCCGGCTCGCCGCGAAGAGGTTCTCCACGAACCGGACCATGGGCTCCATGATCTCGAAGTCGACGAAGACGCGCTCCTCGATATCCGGGTGCTGGCACTTCACGGCGACCTTCTCGCCGTTCTTCAGCACCGCGAAATGGACCTGCCCGATCGAGGCCGACGCGACCGGGACCTCCTCGAAGTGGTCGAACAGCTCCTCCATCGGGCGGCCCAGCTCCCGCTCGATGAGCTGCTTGATGAGCGGGAACGGCGAGGGCGTCGTGCGGTCGTAGAGGCTCTTGAACTCGTCCACGAACGCCTTCGGCACGAGGTCCGGGCGCGTGCCGAGCAGCTGCCCGATCTTCACGAACGTCGGGCCCAGCTCCTCGAGGGCGCGCCGCGTCTTCCGGGGCACCTCGGGCGGGATCACGACCTGGCCGCCCCGCGGACCGGGGGTCCTCTCCGCGACGGCCATCTCCCGCATCATGCCGAAGACGTCGTTCTTGTAGAGGATGCGGGAGATCTCCACCGTCCGCTGGAGCTTGCTCACCGCGCGTGCGCGCGCCATGGAAGGAGTTCCTGACGCGCGGTAAGGCCACGCCCTTCTTTATATCTACTGGGTTCCGGACCCCGGCTTCCTGGGGGGAAAGTGCGAGGCACAACCGAGGCGGGGGCAGCGGGCCGGATCATTGTGGGAGGCACACCCACCCCTGGAGCGGGGGCCTTCGGGCGCGGGGACCGGGGTCCGGGCGTCGGACCCGGGACCGGGACCGGGTGCCGGGATTCGGGGCCGGGTCCGGGCGTCGGGACCGGGCGCGGGTGCCGGGACCGGGCGCCGGGAGCCGGGCGTCGGGTCCGGGTCCGGGTCCGGGTCCGGGTCCGGATCCGATGCCTCCTCGCGACGCGCGATCAGCCGCTCTTCCTATCCTTCGACTTGGACGCGGACTTCTGGCCGTCCGGCTTCGCCTGCTTCGGCTTCGCGTCCTTCTTCCCGCCCTTGTCCTTCGACCTCGAGGCCTTCTCCATCCCCTCGCCGTCCTTCTTGGACGTCCCGTCGTTGGACCCCTTCTTCGAATCCTTCCCCTTCGGCTTGGCCTTCGAATCGGCCGTGTCCTTGCCTTCCTTCTTGCCTTTGTTCTTGGACTGGCCGTCGGCCTTTCCGTCCTTCTTGTCCTTGCCCTTCGGCTTCGGCTTCTTGTCGGCCGCCTTCCCGTCCTTCCCGGCCTTGTCCTTCTTCTTGTCCTTCGCCTTCCCCTCCTTGGGCTTGGCGTCCTTCCCCTTGCCCTTGTCCTTCTTCGCGTCCTCGCCCTTCTTCTCGGCGTTGCGCGCTTCGCGCTCGGCCTCGCGCTTGGCCTTCCGCTCCTCGCGCTCGGCTTCGCGCTTCTCCTTGCGCTCCTTCCGCTCGGCCTCGCGCTCGGCCTTCTCCGCGTCCTTCGCCTCCGCGGGCGACGCGCCCGAAGCGGCTGCGTCCGTTGCGGGGATCTCCGCGAGCGCGTCTTCAGCGACGCCGTCCGGGGGCACGACGCCGGCGTCGGCGAGAGGGGCGTCGCCCAGGGTGTCGGGCGCGACCGCTTCGGTTGCGCCCGCGGGGGGCGCGGGCGGGAGCGCGTCGAGGCCCTGCGGGAATCCGATCGATCCGACGCCCGATGTGGGCATCGTCGCCTCGGTCGGGGGGGTGAGGTTCGCGAGGTCCCCCGCATCGGGCGCGAGGCCGTCGGCGGAGGCCCCTTCGTCGCCCGTCGCCTCGAGCGGGATCGGCATCGCGGAGGGCGTGACGCACCCCGCGAAGGTGAGGGCGGCGGTCGACAACAGGGCCCCGAGGATCAAGGTGCGCCGTTCGAGCATGGCTGTCGGGGGCCACCCGCGGCGGGATGGTGCATACCCCGGGAGGCGACCGCCACTCGCCGCGATTCCGCCCGACCCCACCCGTCAACAAGGCGCAGACGGGCGGGGGAACGGACGCCGGAGGGCGGACTGACCCTCCCCCACGCCATTCTTTCGGCGCGAGCCGTCGCCACCTTCGGCAGCCTTATCGATCGAGGACCGGATGTCGACGCATGACGATGAACGATCGGATGGCCGAGAAGATGGCGGGCGAGATCACGCTCTCCCGCGAGCCGGGCCAGACGATCCGCAAGTGGCGGGAGATCTTCAGCGTCTCGCAGACGCAGCTCGCGGAGATCCTGGAGGTCTCGCCGTCGGTCATCAGCGACTACGAGTCGGGCCGCCGCAAGAGCCCGGGCACGGTCACGGTCCAGCGCATCGTGCACGCGCTCATCAAGATCGACGAGACGCGCGGCTACCGCGTGCTCCGGACGTACCAGTCGATGATGGAGACGAACGAGGCGATCATCGACATCCGCGAGCTCTTCGTGCCGATCACGATCCCGAAGTTCGTCGAGGCGATCGACGGCGAGATCATCGCGAACGAGGAGAACGTCGAGCGCGAGCTCAAGGGCTACACGATCATCGACTCCGTGAAGGCGATCACGTCGCTCACGGCCTTCGAATACATGAAGATCTACGGGTGGTCGAGCGAGCGCGCGCTCGTGTTCACGGGCATCACGTACGGGCGTTCGCCGATGGTCGCGATCCGCGTGCACCCGATGAAGCCCGCGTGCATCGTCTACCACCGCCCCGAGAAGGTGGACGACCTCGCGCTCCGCCTCGCGAAGACGGAGTCGATCCCGCTCGTCATCTCGCGCGCGCCGCTCGACAAGATCACGGAGCGCCTGCGGACGCTCTGAGGGGATCCTCCCGCGACGGCGGGAGTTGTGCAGGACTCCCCGCCCCAGGGTCGCGTCCGCGACCCGAACGAGGCCCGGGGGCGATCTCGCCCGCCATGGCCGGGCGTCGCGGTCGCAGGCCCGATCCGACCCGCGCGGGTCAGGGCATACGATCTCAAGGTCGTCCTTATCAAGCGGGCCGGCCCTCGCCCCGCGATGACCGCCACCCGCTCCGCCCGCACGGCCCTCTTCGTGGCCCTGGGTCTGATGACGATCGCCTTCGCGTTCCCCGCCTCCGTCGCGGACCGCCACTGCCCCAACCCCGACGGGACGCCGTGCGAGCCGCCGAAGGAGTGCTTCGAGAAGGGCAACTCCGCGGCCGCGATCGGCAACATCCAGGCCGGAACCGTCACGCTGCAGACGCAAGTCGGGAACAGCGCCGTCGAGCTCCCGCGCAAGGACCTCGCGATCGCGATCTCCACGACGGGCCAGCTCGACGTCGAGGTCGTTCACAAGTGCGTCCGCGAATACACGTTCTCGTGGACGAAGACGAGCATGATCGGCGGCCCGACGTCCTTCACGACGACGGTCTACCCGAACTGCTTCGCGGGCGTCGACACGTACGCGATCCCCGTCGGCTGGGACCTCGTCGACATCCACATGACGCTCACGGCGACCGGCTGCGACGGCGCGACGCACTCGGACGTCCGCGACATCAAAGTCGTCGACCCGCCGCTCGTCGTCCCCGCGCTCTGAACGCGCGACGCCGCCCGCCCGCGCGGGCGGCCCCCTTTTTTTCAAGCCGTCGTAGGCGTCCAGGCCTCGAACCGGTCGCAATCGCGCACCGGGGCCTCGCGCGGCGACCCGATCTCGTCCGTCCACGCGAGCGTGACGCCCGCGTCGGTGCAGGCCGTGAACGCGGGCGCGCCCGCCGCGAACGTGACGCTTTCCGTCGCGTACCGGCCCGGGAGCGTCGGATCGTGGATCACGACGAGCTCGATCGGCGCTCGACCGGCGACGAATCTCGCCTCCTCGCCGTAGAGCGGGCCTGCGGGCTCGCGCGCGACGCCCCCGACCCACGTGAAGGTCCCGGGGCGCCAATCGTCGTCGGGCACGAGGGTGACGAGGAACCGGCAGATCGTGCCGCGCCCGACGCAGCTCGCCTGCTGCGGGATGGCGGCGCCGACGAACTCGCCGGCGGATGCGTACGGGCGGTCCGGGTAGGCCCGCGTGCCGCTCTCGTACGCGTCGCCCGGCGAGGCTGTCCCGACGAACCCGTCGCCGTCGCGGTCCTTCCAGAGGCCGATCCAGATCTCGAAGGAGAAGGTCCCCGGGATCGGCGCCATCCGGCCGTCCGGCCCACGTCCGACGACGTCGCCGGACCGCTCGCTCAGGGGCGCCGTGGAGCACGTCGGGCAAGCCCATCCTTGGCGAAGCACGAGGTCCATCCAGTCCGAGTACGCGTCGATATACTCCGCATGCCGTCCCGACGCGGTCGCGCCCGATCCCGGCTCGACCTCGTGCTCGTAGCGGGCGAACGCCGCCGAGACGAGCGGGCCGACGACGGTTTCGGCCGGACCCGAGAAGAGCGACGGCGAGGGTCGGCACTCCGCCGGGCAGAGGCCGAGGCTCGGGCTCCCGATGTCGTCCATGAGCGGGCCGGCGAGGGCGTCGTACAGGGCCGCGAGCGCCGGAGGCGCGAGGGCGGGGTACCGGTCGATGTCCACGCGCGAGCCCGGCACCGGCGTGTAGGGCCGCACGTGGCCTGCCGCATCGACGCTCGGACGCAACTCGGGCTCCGCGACCGTCGCGACCTCCAGGGCGCGGGCGAGCGATCCGTCGAGGAAGATCACGCCGCTGTAGCCGACGGTCATGGGCTGCCGGTAATAGAATCCGGATCGTCCGGCCGCGTCGTAGAAGAAATCGGGCGACCACGCATCGGGCCTGTCGAACGTGAGCGTGGAGGGGTGGCTTCCGGGCTCGACGTAAGCGACGAGGAGCGTGAGGTGCTTCGCGATCCATTCGTTCGAAGAGGCGGTCCTCGCCTGCAGGGCCCGCACGCGCTCGTCACCGTCGATGTTGCCCCACAGCCCGTACCAGGCGACGAACTGCGTCCAGCCCGGCAGGATCGCGTCCGGCGCCTCGCCGTTCGTCGCGTGGTGGGGATTCCCCCGGCCCGTGATGGGCATCGCATCGAGGATGCGGATTCCGGACGGGGGAAAGGGCCTGAAGGCCTCGATCTCCTCCGGACATGACGGGGTGGCGACGCGCGCCTGCGCCTCCGCGACGCAGTTCATCTGGCCGGCCCCGTCGAGCGCGATCCGTTGGGCCTCGCGCCGCTCGAAGCCGACGGGATGGAACTCCTCCGACGCGGTCTGGGCGAGGGCGAGCGGAGCCGCGAGAAGCAGGACAACGCAGGCGAGGACGCGCATGGGCGCGGCTGTCCCTTGGGGGTCATGGAGGTGGCGAAGGTTTGTCGGGGCGAGTTCGCGCCGCTCCCGCCCAGGGACGCGACGAAAAGAAGGTCGAACGCTGAACGGGGGTGGTTGAGGGGGAAAGGTCGCGCCTCTCCCTGTCCTCGCCCTTCCTTGCATGGGCCATCCAGGATTTGAACCTGGGACCTTCCGGTTATCAGCCGGATGCTCCAGCCAGTCTAAGCTAATGGCCCGGACCGACCGGAGAAAGACCCCGGCCGGGCTTGCCGTGATTCGCTTTTTCATATATGAGCTTTCGGAGCCCTGGATCCGAGGGAATAGCTTGAAGGCGGCCGCAAAGCTTCGAGCGCCCATGCGTGCCGACCCGGGGCGCATCGCCCGCCTGGAGGCCACCATCCGCGAGCACGCGGTCCTCGTGAACGGCGCCCTCGCTTCGTACCTTCCCGCCACGGGCGGGACGTTCGCGAAGTCGCTCGCCGAATACCTCGCCTTCTCCGAGAAGCGGCTGCGGCCGTCGCTCGCCGTCTACGAGCCCATGCGCCACGTCGTCGAGGCGGGCGGCAAGCGCATCCGGCCCACGCTCTGCATGCTCGCGTGCGAAGCGGTCGGCGGCAAGCGCGAGATGGCGCTTCCCACGGCCGCGGGCATCGAGTTCCTCCACACCTTCACGCTCGTCCACGACGACATCATGGACAAGGATCTCGTCCGGCGCGGACGCGAGACCGTCGGCGCGCTGTGGGGCGACGAGGTCGCGATCACGGTCGGGGACGGGCTCTTCGCGCTCGCATTCAAGGCCGTCGCCGCGAACGCGGACGTGCCCGGCGTTCCGCCGGGCCGCGTCTTCCGCGTGATGGAGGGGGCCGCCGAGACGTCGCTTCTCCTCGCGCAGGGCCAGACGATGGACCTGCTCATGGCGCACCGCGCCGACGTGCCCATCGACGAGTATCTGGAGATGATCCGCCTCAAGACCGGCGTCCTCCTCGAGTTCTCGCTCGCGGCCGGCGCCACGCTCGGCGGCGGCACGAAGGAGGACGCGGAGGCGATCGCGCGCTTCGGCGCGCCCCTCGGCATGGCGTTCCAGATCAAGGACGACGTCCTCGACCTCGTCGCCGACGAGAAGCGGCTCGGGAAGCCGGTGGGCTCCGACATCCGGAGCGGCAAGCGCACGCTCATGGTCGTCCACGCGATGGCCGAGTCGCCCGACGCGGGGCGCCTCGCCGAGATTTTGGAGAAGCCCGCCGCGAAGACGACCGACGCCGAGGTGCGGGAAGGCATCCGGATCCTCGAGCGCGCCGGGTCGATCCGCTTCGCGGAGGAAACGGCCGAGCGGTTCCTCTCGGAATCGAAGAACGCGCTCGCGAAGCTTCCCGCGACGCCGGGCGGCGAGGCGCTCGAGGCGCTCGCGACGGTCGCGGACTACATCATGCACCGCGACCGCTGACGTCGCGGTCCCACGACCAGCCTTCCGCCTCCACGGCGCCCCGCAATCGCGCGCGTCGCTTCGCGCCGGTCGCGGTCTCGCGTCCGAGGGCCTCGGGGTCGATCCCGAATCCGCGCGCCTCGAGGCCGTCCGCCGAGGGCGGCGGAGGGGGCGCTTCGGCCTCGACGAACGTGCGCGCGAGCACCGCCGCGTAACGGTCGATCGCGCCGCGGGCCTCCGCGAGCGCAAGCGGCTGCGGACGCGCCTCCGCCTCGCGGGCGGAAGCGAGGAGCGTCACGGCGTCGTCGAGGAGGGCCGCCGCGAGCGAAAGGGAGACGCGGCGGTCGCGAGCGTCGTAGAAGTGGAGCACGGGATACGCGAGGTGCTGCTCCGTCACGAGGGCCAACTGCTCCGCGAGGCTGGACAACATCCGGTCGAAGCCTCGGGGGCGCCCGTCCACGAGCCCCGTCGCCACGATGGCCGCGGGGGTCGCGCCGAGCGCGTGCACGCGCATGGCCGTGGTGCGTTTCTTGACGACGCCCTCGAGGACCGACATCGTGTAGGTGATCGCGAGCGTGAGCAGGACGAGACCGCTCAGGACGGCGACCGACGTCGCGGCCTGCCACGGCGTGCCGTTGGGGACGTAATCGCCGTTGCCCATCGTGAGGAGCGTGTAGGCGACATAGTACGCCTTGGCCGCGAGGCCCGGGGGCGGCAAAGAGCCGGTCGCCGCGAGGCTTGCCCCGTCGCTCGCGAAAACGAGCGTCCAGCCGATGCCGATGAGGACGAACCACGCCATGAGGGTCGCAACGAGGCTCGCGGGACCGAGGAGCGAGCGGAGACGGCGGCCTCGAGGACGCCGCGCGAGGGCGCGCAGGCCGCCCAGGAGGCGTCGCGTCATGGGCCCGGCGTCCCCGTCCACCCACCAGATGGTCCACCCCGCGTCGAGGAGCGTGAGACCGACGAGCCCGAGGCCCGCCCCGAGGATGAGGAGATCGGTCACGATCGTCCGCGCGTCGGCGTATGCATGAGGCTTGCGCGTCGGGAGCCGGAACGTCGCGGAACCCTCTTATATGGCAGGAAGCGGATGCGCGCCGCAGATGCCGGTCATCCGCTTCGACGCCCGCGAGCTCACGCGCCTCGTCGGGAAGAAAATCCCGCGCGGGACGCTCGCCGAGAAGATCCCGATGATCGGCGCCGACGTGGACGACGTGTCGGGGGACCGATGGGCGATCGAGTTCTTCCCCGACCGGCCCGACCTCTTCACGGTCGAGGGCATCGCGCGCGCGATGCGCGCATTCCTCGACGTGAAGCCCGGCCTCGCGACGTACAAGGTCGCGGCTCCGAAGTCGAAGCTCGTCGTCGACCCGAGCGTCGCGAAGGTCCGGCCGCACATCACCGCGGCCGTCGTGCGCGGCGTCGACGTGACGGAGGACCGGCTCGAGGGCCTCATCGCGCTCCAGGAGGCGCTGCACTGGGGTCTCGGGGCGCGTCGCCGGAAGGTCGCGATCGGCGTCCACGACCACAAGCCCGTCAAGGGTCCCTTCGTCTACAAGGCCGTCGATCCCGAGTCCATCCGCTTCGTGCCGCTCGCCTCCGAGGAGGAGATGGACCTCGCCGAGGTGCTGAAGCGCCACCCGAAGGGTCAGGACTACGCTCATCTCCTTGCGGGCCACGGACGCTTCCCCGTCATCCTCGACGCGGCGGGGAACCTCCTCTCGTTTCCGCCGATCATCAACGGCGCGCTCACCACGGTCACGACGAAGACGCGGGACGTCCTCGTCGACGTCACCGGCTGGGACGCGTGGGCCGTCGAGCGCGCGCTCAACCTCGTCGTCACGAGCCTCGCCGAGAGCGGCGGCCGCATCGAGGCGATCACGATCGAGACGCCGCCCGCGAAGAGGGGCGCGAAGGCGAAGACGCGCCGCGCGCCCGCCCTCGAACCCGAGAAGCGGACGCTCGCGGTCGCCGACGTCGAGAAGCTCCTCGGCCTCCCCTTCACGCCGAAGGAGGCCGCGGCGTGCCTCGCGCGGATGGGCTACGGCGCGAAGCCCTCGACGAAAGGCAAGGTCGCGGTCGAGGTTCCCGCGTGGCGCACGGACATCCTGCACGACGTCGACCTCATCGAAGACGTGGCGATCGGGTACGGCATCAACGAATTCCCGCACGAGCGGCCGCACGCCGTGACCTACGGCACGCCGCTTCCCGGCGCCCGCGCCGCGGAGCGCGCCCGGCAGAGCCTCGTCGGCCTCGGCTTCCTGGAGGTGATGTCGCTCTCCCTGTCGAACGCGCGCGACCAGTTCGCGCGCATGCAGCTCGCGCGCGACTGGAGCGTCGACGTGATGAACCCGCTCTCGGAGGACCACACGCTCCTGCGCGTGCACGTCCTCCCGAGCCTCCTCAACGTGCTCGCCCGCAACGCGCACCGCGATCTCCCGCAGCGCGTCTTCGAGGTCGGCACGGTCACGGTCGAGCGCGAGGACGGGACGCCGCGGCACGAGAAGCGCGTCGCGGGCGCGTGGATCGCGAGCAAGGTCGGCTACTCCGACGCGAAGTCCGTCGTCCAGGCGCTCGAGCGCGACCTCGGCTGGAGCGCCGAGATCGGTCCCGGCCACCACGCGAGCTACGTCGAGGGCCGCGTCGCGGCCGTGACGGACACGGACGGGCGGACGCGCGGGGTGTTCGGGGAGCTCTCCCCGGCCGTCATCACCGCGTTCGGGCTCGCGAACCCGGTCGTGGCGTTCGAGTTCGTGCTCTGATCCCTAACGTCGATTTAGCATCGACTTTAGGAGGCGGACCACGAGTTCTTGGACCTCGGGATTCAACTCCTCATATAACGAGAGCGAGCGGGCCGTGTACTTGTCCTCGATACGTCCAACTACCTCATTGCCGCGCCAGACCCAATCTACACTAATGAACGAACCCACCTTGTCATCACGCGCATCCGGGTGTCTGGGGCGGGCCCGATTCACGATGCCGACGGCCTTGATAATCAGGCCTTGGTTAGGCGGGAACGATTTCATGTACACAATGTCCCCGGTCTGGAGTCGATTGAGGATTGCATGGAAGACCGGGGCTTCCTTCTCGCTGTATCCAACGGCCGCAACCGAACGGTCGAGGAATGCCTGCGTCATATCATCGGGATCGTAGTACGAGCCAACGCCATAGATTGCCATTGACGGGTCCTCAGTCTTCGTAAATGGCTATCTCTATTTAATCGGTCCTAACAAGCTCGGAGTTGACGGTGTGAAAGCTCCTTGGCGACATAGTTATAAAGCCGATCGACCTCTCAGCGTTTTGGCCATAGTGTCCCACACTATGGCATACTACGGGTGGCTCCATGAAGATCGACATCGGGAACGGCAAGATCCTCGGCACGAAGAAGGTGAGCGCGAACGGCCAGATCAGCGGCTTCACGGAGTACGCGGGCCGCGAGGTCCTCGTCGTCCTCCCGGACGGCGAGCCGCAGGTGCGCCTCGACGCGCGCGAGTACGCGAAGGAGCTGCAGACCGCGGCCCACGAGCACATGAAGCTCGCGTTCATCCAGTACAAGGATCTCAAGAAGCGGTTCGAGACGCCCGACCGCGCGACGAAGGAGTTCATGTCCAAGCACGCGCCCGAAACCTTCCAGGGCCTCTACGAGAAGGTCGACTCGTTCGTGAAGTCGAACCTCGGCAAGGCCGAGGCGCGCGTCGAGAAGGCGCTCGGCATGGAAGGCTCGAACGGGCACGCCCCGGAGCCCGCGAAGGAGACCGAGGAGATCCGCCTCTGAGGGGGTCGCCATGGTGAAGGTCGAGACCCGCAAGGTCAACGAGGACGGCACGATCACGGGCCTCGCCCCCGGCCGCGAGGTCCTCGTCGTGACGCGGCCCGACCTCGAAGGGAGCCGCGTCTCGAAGGTGCTCGAACGCCCGCGCGCGATGCTCGCCGACCTCGGACGGTTCGCCCGCGAGCACGCGGACCTCACGGTGGGCCAGGTCAGGCAGTTCACGGACCGCCACGGCAACCCCGCGGACCGTGTCCGCGCGTACGCCTCCAAGCTCTCGCCCGAGGAGTTCAAGGCGCGCGCGAAGGAGCTCGAGACCTTCGTCCACGCGCGCTTCAACGACGTGACGCGCGAGGTCGAGCAGCGCTACGTCCAGCTCGAGGGCGAGATCGACGACGCGGTCGAGCGCATCTTCGGGCGCGCAAGCCCCGTCGGGGAGCCCGAGGAGGCCGCGGCCGTGGGCGAGACCCCGTCGGCCGGCGCGCCGGTCGCGGCCGCGCCCGAGCCCGTCGCCGCGAAGGCGGGCGGCGCGAAGAAGCCCCGCGCGAAGAAGGCGAAGCAGGACTGAGACCCCGGGGCCGGCGGCCTCGCCTGATAAACCCGCCGGTCCTCGAGCGTTCCACAACCGGTATCCTCACCCGCCGGGCTTCTGCCAGTTTATGCCCGCGGAGCAGGCCCTCGTCCTCGCCCGTCATCCCGGCCGCGTCTCGGCCGCCGCGAACCGCCTCGTCCTCGACTGGTCCCGCGAGACCCTGGGCTCGTCGACGACGGCGCGCGTCGTCGCGGAGGCGGAGCGCCGCCACGGCGTGCGTGTGGAGGCCGAAGGCGCGTGGGCGCCGTTCGCGACCCATCTCGCGCTCCTCGACGCGCTCGCGTCGGAGGTCGGCGTCGACCGCCTCGCGGAGGCGGGCCGCTACAACGCGCGCCACGTCGAGCGGGTCGTGCCGGGCGTGGGTTTCCTCCTCAAGTTCGTGAAGCCGCGCCGTCTCCTCTCGGAGGCGCCGATGCTCTGGAAGACGTACGCGGACTTCGGCCGCATCGAGCGCGCGGAAGGCCGCGACGGCGCGGGCGAGATCGCGTTCACGGGCTTCGCGCCGACCCCCGCGTTCTGCGCGAGCCTCCAGGGCTTCTTCGGCGGCCTCCTCACGCGCGTCGGCGCGAACGCCGTCCGGCTCGAGCACCCCGAGTGCCTCGCGAAGGGCGCGCCCCGCTGCCGCTTTGTCGGCGCGTGGGCCTGACCCGCTCCCTCTCCCGCTCCCGCTCCCGGACCCGGACCCGGACCCGGTCCCGGACCCGGTCCCGGGCCCGCTGCCCGGACCCGGCTCCCGGTCCCGAGACCCGGCACCCGGTCCCGACTCCCGGGCCCGGTCCCGACACCCGGCGCCCGGCACCCGGTCCCGACTCCCGGGCCCGGTCCCGGTTCCCGACGCCCGGCACCCGCCTCCCGGTCCCGGTCCCGGTTCCCGGCACCCGGTCCCGACTCCCGGGCCCGTTCCCGGTTCCCGGCGCCCGGTCCCGGTTCCCGGTCCCGGTTCCCGGTCCCGGTCCCGGTTCCCGACGCCCGGTACCCGGCGCGCGAATGCGAGCGCCCGCCCGACGCCCTTTTCACCGGTTTTTTCGGCATTTGCCGGTATTTCCATCGGTTGCTTTATTAAGTACCGCGGGCGTTGCGCGCCGTCCGGTGGACCCATGACGGTCGGCATCGTGAGCTACGGCGCGGCGATCCCGCGCTACCGCATCAAGTCGGAGGAGATCGCCCGCGTGTGGGGCGAGGACCCCGACAGCATCAAGAAGGGCCTCAATGTCCACGAGAAGACGGTGCCGTCGCCGGACCAGGACACGACGACGCTCTCGGTCGAGGCGGCGCGCGTCGCGATCAAGCGCGGCCGGTTCGACCCGAAGACGATCGGCGCGATCTACGTCGGGAGCGAGTCGCACGTCTACGCGGTGAAGCCGACGGCGACGATCCTTTCGGAGGCGATCGAGGCCTCTCCGTACCTCACGGCCGCAGACTTCGAGTTCGCGTGCAAGGCGGGGACGGCCGCGATCCAGACGTGCGTCGGCCTCGTGGGCGCGGGCATGATCGAGCGCGGCCTCGCGGTCGGCGCCGACACGAGCCAGGGCGCCCCCGGCGACGCGCTCGAGTACAGCGCCTCCGCGGGCGCGGCGGCGTTCGTGATCGGCCGCGAGCGGGTCATCGCGTCCATCAACCACACCGTCTCCTACACGACGGACACGCCCGACTTCTGGCGCCGCGAGGGGCAACGCTACCCGACGCACGGCGGCCGCTTCACGGGCGAGCCGTCGTACTTCCGCCACGTCCAGGCGGCCTCGGAGCGCCTCATGGAGCGCGCGGACATGAAGCCCGCGAGCTACCAGTACGCGGTCTTCCACCAGCCGAACGGCAAGTTCCCGATCCGCGTCGCCCAGAAGCTCGGATTCAATGAACCCCAGTTCAAGACCGGCCTCCTCACGCCGATCATCGGCAACACGTACTCGGGCTCGTCGGTGCTCGGCCTCTGCGCCATCCTCGACGAGGCGAAGCCGGGCGACCGCATCTTCATGTGCGCGTACGGCTCGGGCGCGGGCGCCGACGCCTTCGACATCACGGTCACGGACGAGATCCGCAACCTCCACCGCGAGGGGACCCCCACGATGAAGCAGCTCATCGACGACAAGGAGTACGTGGACTACGCGACCTACGCGAAGTTCCGCGGCAAGATCATCAAGGGAGCGTCGGCCTGATGCGCGACGTCGCGATCATCGGCCAGGGCATGACGAAGTTCGGCGAGCTCTGGGAGCGCTCCCTCCGCCAGCTCGTCACCGAGGCGGGCCTCGCGGCCGTGAAGGACGCGGGCGTCCCCGGCGACCGGATCGACGCCATGTACGTCGGCTCGATGAGCGCGGGCCGCTTCGTCGGGCAGGAGCACGTCGGCGCGCTCGTCGTGGACGAGGCGGGCCTCGCGCACCACCACATCCCCTCGACGCGCATCGAGGCCGCCGACGCCTCGGGCGGCGTCGCGCTTCGCCAGGGCTACCTCGCGGTCGCCTCGGGGGACGCGGACGTCGTCGTGGTCGGCGGCGTCGAGAAGATGACGGACGTCATCGACCAGGAGCAGACGAACACGCTTGCGACGGTGCTCGACCAGGAATGGGAGGCGTTCTTCGGCGCGACCTTTCCCTCGGTCTACGCCCTCATGGCGCAGCGCCACGCGCACAAGTACGGGACGACCGCGGCCCAGCTCGCCGCGGTCTCGGTGAAGAACCACGAGCACGGCGCGATGAACCCCAATGCCGCCTATCCCTTCGCGATCACGAAGGACGCGGTCCTCAAGAGCCCGATGGTCGCGGACCCGCTCCGCATGCTCGACTGCGCGGCGAACCTCGACGGCGCCGCCGCGGTCGTGCTCTGCGCGGCCGACAAGGTCGCGGAATTCACGCGGAAGGACCGCGCCGTGAAGATCCTCGCCTCGCACCAGGCGAGCGACACGCTTGCGATGCACGACCGCGCGAGCATCACGGAGCTCGCCGCGACGAAGCACGCCGCGAAGCGCGCCTACGAGCGCGCGCGCCTCACGCCCGCGGACATCGACGTCGCGGAGGTCCACGACGCCTTCACGATCGCCGAGATCCTCGCGATCGAGGACCTCGGATTCTACGCGAAGGGCTCGGGCGGCGCGGCCGCCGAGAAGGGCTTGACGTCGTGGAAGGGCGAGAAGCCCGTCAACACGTCGGGCGGCCTCAAGGCGCGCGGCCACCCGCCGGGCGCGACGGGCGTCGCGCAGGCGGCCGAGATCGTCCAGCAGCTCCGCGGCGAGGCCGGCAAGCGGCAGGTCGCGGACGCCGAGATCGGGCTCGCGCACAACGTCGGCGGATCCGGCGGCACGGCCGTCGTCACGATCTTCGGGAGGATGAAGTAATGGCGGTTCCCCGCTTCTGGCGCGAAAACCACGAGCGCTACAACCTCAAGGGCGCGAAGTGCACGAACTGCGCGACGATCCTCTTCCCCGCGCGCAGCCTTTGCCCGAAGTGCCGGCACGCAAGCGTCGGAAAGCTC
Organism: Candidatus Thermoplasmatota archaeon; assembly: GCA_035540375.1. NCBI lineage: Archaea > Methanobacteriati > Thermoplasmatota > Thermoplasmatota archaeon. Next base: position 23,687 of record DATLGO010000015.1, on the reverse strand, counting down.
GTCCCGCAGTCGCTCTCCGGAGAGGGCGTCGTCGAGAGCTTCACGACGGTCCACAGCGCGCCCGCGGGCTTCGAGCTGCAGGCGCCGTACGTGCTCGCGATCGTCCGCCTCGCCGAAGGCCCGCGCGTCACGGCTCAGATCGTGGACGTGGGAGGCAAGACGGTCGCCGTCGGGATGAAGGTCCGGAAGGTCTTCCGGCGCATCAACCAGGACGGCGAGTCCGGCGTGCTGCACTACGGGTACAAGTTCGCCGTCGCCTGATCACGCGAGCTGCCCGATCACGTCGCAGTCCCGCACGGTCTCGGTCACGTCCGCGCCGGCGTCCTGGAAGCGGACGCCGATGTCCTGCGTGCACGCGAGGAAGCCCCCGTGCATCGTGCCCTGCGGCAGGAAGAGGTTGCGCGTCGCGGCGTAGCGGCCTTGCACGACGGAGTCGAGGCGGAGTTCGAGTTGAATCGGCTCGTCGCCCTCGTAGTGGTAGGCGAGCGGGTCGCCGCCGTTCGTGTTCAGGAAGAGCATCGTCCCGGATCCGCTCGTGGTGATGAACGCGCCGATCGGGCCCCAGGTCGAAAGCGGGGTGATGTAGAGGCGCAGGTTCTGGAGGTTTCCGGACGGCTTGACGGGGTCGAGCGCCGCCGTCGGGAAGTACTCGACGCCCGCGTTGTAATAGTCGTCCGGGAGGGGCCGCGTGCCGCCTTCGTACGGATCCTCCGGGTTCGCGACGCCGATGAAGCCGTCGCCGTTGTGGTCGCGCCAGACGCCGATGCGCATCTCGAACCCGACGTAGCCGGGGAGCGCCGCCTGGGAGCCGTCGGCGGCGCGGCCCGCGAGGGGGCCGGGGCGGGCGGCCGCGGAGGCTTCCGCGGTGCCGGGGCCCCAGCGGGGAAGAAGGTCGATCCAGGCGTGGTAGGCGTCGCGGTAGGCGAGCCCGTGGTCCTCGTTGGTGCTCAAGGAGCCCGGCTGCCATTCGCGCGGGTAGGGCGCGTAAAGGCCATCGGCCACCGGTTCCGTGACCGGGGAGGCCGCCGTGCCGAGGGGGGCGGGGCCGATCCTGCAGCCGCCGGGACAGTAGCCGAGGCTGGGGCTCCCGACGGCGTTCACGGCGGGTCCCGCGGTGGCGGCGTAGAGGGCCGCGACGGGCCCGGGGGCCGCGGCCGGGTGGCGGTCCACGTCGACGAGCGAGGTGGGCCGGGCCGTGAAGGGTCGCTCCCCGTCCGGCGCGAGGACGGGGTCGGAGACGGCGGTAACGGTGACGTCCTGCAGGAGGCTGCCGTCGAGGAAGACGATGAGCCCGCCCACCTGGGCGATGTCGCCGTGCCTCGACGTATAGTATCCGTAGTTGGTCGCGGACTGGAAGACGATGTCCGGGGTCGTGTCGCGCGGCCGCTCCGAGTTCAGGAACTGCGGGTGCGCGCCGGGGTCGACGAACGCGGCGAGGAACGTCCTCGAGTCGATGAGCCACTCGCTGTCGAGCGTCGGCTGGTCTCCTTCCACGCGGTTGCGGATGATGCCGTCGGGATTCGTGTCCGCCCAATAGCCGTACCAGCCTTCGAACGTGCCGGCGCCGGGCCAGATCACGTCGGGAAGCACGCCGCCCGAGGCCCGGTGGAGGTTGCCGCCGCGCGTGCTCGTGGAACCGGCGAGGTTGTTGGGCGTTCCCGGCCCGATCGGCTCCATGAGGGATTCGGGGGCCTGCGTCGCGACGCCCGAGGCCATGTAGACGAGGTCGAGCATGCGCATCATGCTCCGGGAGGAGGACCACTTGCTGTGCTTCACAATCTCGTAGAAGCAGGTCGAGGTCTCGAGGCCGTGCCAGGCTTCCGCGACGCAGTTGGCCTGGCCGGGGGCCTGCGGATTCTCGGAACCCTCGAGCCACGCGGACGAGCTGTAGGTGGAAGCGGCGGCCGCGAGGGGGGCGGCGGCGACGAGGAGCGCAAGGACGGCGAGGACGCGGACGGTCAAGATGAGCCTCCCGAGCGCGAGGGGGTCTCGCGCACGATAACCCTTTCCAGGGACGGTCGGGCTTGCCAAAGCGTCAGACGGCGCGCCCGCGGCGACCGAGGAGACGTCCCGCGCCGTAGAGCGCGAGGCCGATGACGAGGGCCGGGACGCCGTAGACGACGAGGCCCAGCCACCAGGCCCCGTGCGGCGCGTGCGCGTTCTGGCCGAAGAAATCGAGGACGCCCGGGAACGAGGCGGGACCCCCCGTTCCGGCGACGGCCGAGGCGGGCTCGCCCCGCCCGGGATCCGGCAAGAGGCGCGGCTCGACGGGGGGCATGCCCTCCGCCCCCCCGATCGCGATCGTGTAGGGGCCGCCCCGGTCGGCAGAGGCATGGACCGCGAGGTGCGCGACGCCTTGCCCCTCGACGCTGAGGCGACCGCGCTCGAGCCAGCAGAATCCGAGGTGGCAGACCTCGCCTTCGGGCTCCGGGGTCCGCGCGACGACGGCGCCCTCCCCCGGGGCGAGGCTCACGCCCGGCGGGAGCGCGCCCTCGCCGGGAGCGGGGAGATCCTTGGCGACGAGAACGCCCGCGAGGGGGACCTCGCGCGCGCCTTCGCCCGCGGGCACGAGGAGGTCGACTTCGAGCCTTCCGTCGTACGGGATGCGGATCCAGTCCACGTCGTCGCCGTCCTCGAGAACGCCGTCGATCGACCACGACCACCCCGGAACGCCGAGCGCAAGCATCCGTCCCTCGACCATCTCCGTCGGCTGGTGCGCGGCCGCGAGGCCCGCGATCAGCAGGACCGCCGCCGCGAGCGCGGGTCTCATCGCGTCGACGTCCCCATCGTCTCGCCCCAGGCGAGGACGTGGCCCGCAATCGCGTCTTCAAAGGTGGACCGTCGCGCGCCGCGCGGGAGGTCGAGGAGCGCGTCGAGCGCGTAGACCTTGAAGAAGTAGCGGTGGGTGCCGGAGGGTGGGCAAGGACCCCGGTAGCCGACGTCCGCGAAGTCGTTGCGCCCTTCGAGGCCGCCGAGGGCCGTGACGTCGGCGCCCTCGGGCAGGGCGTCGAGGTCGGCGGGGAGGTTCCAGGCCACCCAATGCGTGAACGCGCCGCGCGGGGCGTCCGGGTCGTCGACGAGGAGCGCGACCGCGCACGTCCCCACGGGACGCGGTCCGAATTCGATCGCGGGCGCGACGTCGTCGCCTTCGCACGTGTGGCGCGGGGGGATCGGCCCCCCGGCGGCGAAGGCGGGCGAGCGCGGCGTCAGCGACTTCAGCGCCTCGAGCGCGCGGGCGTCGAGCATGTTTCCGGGACGGTCATCTTCGGACCAAGGCGGTTGCGGAGGCCCCGTCGATGGCCGCGGTCACGCGCGGTCCACGGGTTCGCTTCCCCGACCGGCAGGCCTTTGGCGCCCGGGGGGTGTTTCCGCGCGTGCCGGTCGATCCGTTCCTCGCGGCGTTCGCCTTCTCGGCCGGCGTCGGCACCTTCCTCAGCCCTTGCAGCGTCGCGCTTGTTCCGGCCTACGTCGCATTCTACGCGGGGCTCGACGCCAAGGCCCGTCGCGGGACGGCCGCGAACGCGCTTCGGGGAGCCCGCGTGGGTCTCGCCGCGGCCGGAGGCGCCCTCGCCCTCTTCCTCGCCGCGGCCCTCGTCGTCTACCTGCTGCGCGTGCGATTCGCCCTCACGTCGGCCGCGCTCGCCTCGGCCGTCGGCGCGCTGAGCATCGCCGCCGGTCTCGCGCTCATCCTGCTCGGCCTGCTCATCCTCGCGGACCGCGCGCCCACGTTCGCCCCCAGGCTCACCGCGCCTCGCGGTCGCGGTCCGCTCGCGATGGCGGGCTTCGGCGTCGTCTTCGCGATCGCGAGCCTCGGTTGCACGCTTCCGCTCTTTCTCGGCGTCGTCGTCGCCTCCTTCGACCAGGACGCGATCGGCGCCGCCGCGGCGCTCGCGGCGTTCGGGGGCGGCATCGCCGCGCCCCTCCTCGCGCTGAGCGTCGCGACCGCCGTCGCGGGCGACGCGGCGCGCGCGTTCGTCGCGCGCGCGGCGCGGATCGCGAAGAAGGCGGGCGGCGTCGTGCTCGTCGCGGCCGGCCTGTACGTGATCTACTACTACACGCTTCTCGCGCCGCTTTGATCAGGCGCGCGCGAGCCTGTCGAGGGCCCTGCGGAGCGCGTCCTCCGTGACCTGGCCGTAGCCCCACCGCTCGACGACCTTTCCGTCGCCGTCGAGAAGCACGACGCTGCTCTGCGACGTCACGCCGAAGGTCCTCTGGAGCTTCTGGCCATGGTCGATGCCGTGGGGCCAGGGCTGGCCGTGGCGGGCCTTCCAGGCCTCGAGATCGCCGTCCGTTTCGAGCGGATCGTATCCCACGGAGAACAGGCGAACCCCGCGCTCGGCGTAATCGCGCTCGATCGAGGCGAGGACGGGGGCTTTGGAGCGGCAGGAGCCGCACCAGGTCGCCATGAAGAAGAGGACGACGGCGTCCCCCGCCGTCGTTTCGCGCGCATGCGTGACGCCCATCGTGTCGCGAAGCGACCACGCGGGCCCCTGCGCCGCGTCCGGGTCCTGGTCGATCGGGGCCGGGACCCCCGAGTTCGACTGGCCGATGCATCCCGCAAGGGGCGCCGCGACGAGACCGAGGACGGCGAGAGCGAGGAGGGGTCGCACGAAACGTCATCGCGTCTCCTCCTTTATGGACCTGTCCGAATCCGACGCGCGTTTTCGTCCCGGCTCTGACATGTCGACTTTCCCCAAGAGCGCGGCGCGGGGCGCTCGCGACCGCCCGCGCCGTCGCCCGTCCGGCCGTCAAAGGAGTGATTGAGAACCCGTGAATAGGCCCCCCCACAGAGCCGCGGGTCCATGCGCCGCGAAATCGAGTCGGGACTCGCCGGTCTTCGCGAGCACCTCGTCCGCGCCTCGCGGGCGAGCCTCGTCCTCCTCTTCGGCAGCGGCTTCCTCGCCGTCGTCGGCGTCGCGGCCGCGGTCTGGAGCGTGTATGCCCAGGACTTCTCGCGATACGGGTTCCGCGAGCTTGCGGGCCTCGCGCTCGGCCTCTCCCTCCCGACCTTCCTCGCAGGCGTGCTCCTCGCGTATCCGCAGCGTCTCCTCGAGCGCTTCGTCGGCGCCGCGGGGGCGCTCCTTGTCCTTGCGGGCCTCGCCGCCTTCGCATGGCTCTATCCGTACAACTGGAACGTCCAGGCGCGCACGGACTGGAGCCCGCAGATCATCCTCGTGTACGCGACGGGCCTCGGCGTTCTGAGCGTGCTGGTCTTCCGCGCGGTCCTCTCGCGCTTCCTCCCCGAGTCCGAGACGGAAGCGTTCGAGGACGTGAGCGAGGACGAGATCCGCGCGGACCTCGAGAACGCCTCGCGCGCCACGCTCAACTGGGGCGGCATCGCCTCGCGGGGATCCCCGCCGCTTTCCGTGACGCTCCCGGCGAACTCGGCCGAGACGCTCTCGCTCAGCCGCATGGTCGGAACGACCGTGACGCTCGACGACGCGCCCCACGCCTCGACGACGCGTCTTCGCGCGATGCGCGGAAGCTTCGTCGAGTGGAGCGAATCCGACTCGACGCTCGGCGAGACGAGCGCGCTCGCGGCCCTCCGCGCCGCGAAGCAGGCCGAGCTCGAGGCGAGCTTCTGGTTCCGCCTCAAGACCGGCCGCCTCTTCGGGCTCGATCGCCTCTTGGCGCCGCGCGCCGCCTCCGCGGTCCCGGCGGACGAGGACGGCCCCGTGGCCGAGGTCCCGCAGGCCGCGGCCTGGCTCGAGGATCCTTACCGCGGCGACCGCGCGGACCTCGCGGCCGCGCTCGAGCTCGACAGGACGCTCCGCCTCGCGCCCCTCGCCGCGAAGCGCGCGGACCCCTACCGCGCGGGCGCGAGCGACCTCGCGGCGGCCGCGGAACTCGACCACATCGCGCGCTCGATGCGCGCGCTTCACGCTCCTCTCCCTGGCGAACAGAAGGAAAGGTGACAGAATGCCCAAGGGTCTCGACATCGGTACGATGAACATCGTGAGCGCCAAGCCGAAGGACGGACAGATCGACCTGACGAAGCAGAGGAACCTCTTCGTCGAGGTCGAGTACTCCGACATCGCCGAGAAGATGCTGAGCCGCAGCAACGTGCTCTACATCAAGAACGGCAAGAAGGTGTACATCGTCGGCGAGGACGCGCTGAACTTCGCGAACATCTTCAACAAGGAGACGCGCCGCCCGATGAACGCGGGTATCCTCTCCCGGAAGGAGAAGGACGCCATCCCCATGATCCGCCTCATCGTCGAGCGCGTCGTGGGCGCCCCGCACAAGAAGGGCGAGCACGTGTACTTCACGTGCCCGGCGAAGCCGGTCGACGCGCCGATCGACACGCTCTACCACCAGAAGACGCTCGAGGCGATCCTCCATAACATGGGCTACAACGCCCATGCGATCAACGAGGGCATGGCCGTCGTCTACTCGGAGCTCGCCGACTCGAGCTTCACGGGCCTCGGCGTGTCCTTCGGCGCGGGCATGACGAACGCGTGCCTGTCGTACTACGCGGTCCCCGTGACGCAGTTCAGCGTCGCGCGCGGCGGCGACTGGATCGACAACTCGGTCGCGCAGGCCACCGGCACGCCGGTCGACCGCGTGACGGCCGCGAAGGAGCGCGACTTCCGCCTCGACGCCTCGAGCCACCTCGGTGAGCTCCAAGGCGCGCTCGCGGTGTACTACGACAACCTGCTCGAGTACGTCGTGCGCGGTCTCGAGCGCCAGACCCGCGACGCGAAGGTCCAGGAGGATCTCGAGATCCCGTGCGTCATCACGGGCGGTACGGCGGCGCCAAAGGGCTTCCGCCAGGCCTTCGAGGCCAAGCTCCGCGAGGCGGACCTGCCGTTCCGCGTGAAGTCGGTGAGCGAAGCGCGCCACCCGCTCTACAGCGTCGCGCGCGGCGCCCTCGTCGCGGCCCAGGCCGAAGAGGGCGACCACCACCACAAGGACTCGAAGAAGTAGCGCACGCGAAGCCTTATGGCGGCCCGGGTCAGCGTTGCCTCATGCAACGCGAAACCCCGGCCGCCGACGCGGCGGAGGGCCTCCGCCGCTGGGCTTCGGGAGAGCCCCTGGTACGGCACCTGCGGACGGTCCTCCCCGCCTTGGCAGAGGCAGGTGACCGGCCGGGGCTCTTCGTGGACGCCGCGGCGACCCCCTGGATCGACGTCGAGGGCGACCTCCGCGTGAGCGTGCTGCGACTCTGGTCCGTCGCGATCGACGGGTCGCGCACGCTCGTCGGCCAGGTGCAGGCGACCGCGTCCCGCGACGGTGACCGGCGCCTGCGCGCCTACGTTCACCGGCCCGAGATGTTCCACACCGAGGAGCAGGCAGGCGAGGACGCCTGGTTCCTCCAGGTCCTCGACGCGCACTACGAGCGCGGCGGCGCGCCGCTCGCCCTCGCCTGATGCCTCGGACGGTGTGAGCCCAAGCTATATGAGGCCCGGCCGCCAAGCGGGAGCGTTGACCGCCCCGCGCGAGCACGCCGAAGGCGCCGCCTGCAAGCCGCGCCGATTCACCGGCCGGAGCGCCGTTTTCGCGGCGCTCTTCTGCGCCCATTGCACGCTCACGGGCGTCGCCGCGTTCCTGGCCGCGGGCCTCGCCGGCGCGCCGCTCCTCTTCGGCGTCGGCCTCGACTGGATCCTGCCGCCTTTCTTCATCCTCGGAGCCTTCGGGCTCTGGGTCTGGAGCGGGCGCCGGGGCGAGCCGGCCGCGCGAGCCGAGTGACGGTCAGCCGCGCCAGAGTCCCGTGTACATCAGCGCGAAGACGAGATTCACGGCGAGGAAGGTGAGGCTCGCGAGGACGATGCCTTTCACCATCTCGGGTCCGTCGCGGGCGTGCCCGATGAACGTGTGGTATTGCCACACGAGGAGGGGAGCGAAGATGGCGAGCAGGGGGAACATCGCGCGCGGGATGATCGTGCCCGTCCACGCGAAGCCGAGCGCGCCGAGGTTCGCGGCCACCCAGCACGCGAAGCCGACCCGGTAGGCGCGGTCGCGACCGAGCTTCGTCGCGAAGGTCGCGTAGCCCGCGCGCACGTCCGCATCGTAATCGACGAGCGTCGTCGGGACATAGACGGCGGCCGCGACGAGAAGCGCCTGCGGCATGAAGAGCCAGGGCGCTTCGGCGAGGGGACGCGCGACGCTCCAGCCCGCAAGGCCCGCAAGGCCTCCCACGCCCATGGCGTTCACGAGGACGTCCGCGCCGGGGCGCGTCTTGAGCCGGAGGGGCGGGGCGGAGTAGGCCCACGCGAGCGCGAGGGCGCCCGCGACGAGCGCCGCGAACTCGACGTTGACGAGGAGGGCGAGCGCTAGGGCCGAGGCGCCCGCAAGCCGCGCCGTCGCGCGCGCCCATCCCGCCGTCACGATGCCCTGGACGAGCGGGCTTCTCGCCTTGCGCGGGTTCAGGCGGTCGCCCGCGAGGTCGTGCACGTCGTTCACGAGCAAGGTGGCGAGCCACACGAGGGGCCCCATGACGACCGCCGCGAGGAGGAACGGCCACGCGTCCTGGAGCCACCCGACGAGCGTCGCGAGGAACTCCGACGTCGTCGCGCCCTCCGTCGACGCGCGGCTCCAGAACGCGAGCCACGCGCCGAAACCGGGCGCGATCTCGCGCGTCGCAAGCAGGTGCCCGACAACCATCGGGACGAGGCTCACGAGCCAGATTTCGGGGCGCGCGAGGCGCCAGAGGGCGAGCGCCGCCTCCCCGATGAGCAGCCTGGGCGGGGGCGCGGGGTCGAGCGTCTGGACCATGGCGCGTGCGGGATCGGTGAGGGTCCGCATAACGTCGCGCCTCCCGGTAGCCCGAAGACCTTTGCACGACGCCGGTCGTGGCCGCCGCGAAGGTGAACCTCGTGGCGACCCGAACCCTGCCCCCCGAACACGTCCCGCAGAACATCAAGAGCGAGATCGAGCAGTCGCTCGGCATGGTGCCCAGCTTCTTCGGCGCGGTCCCCAAGACCGCGGTCGAGACGGCGTGGATGTCGATGCGCGACTTCGAATCGAGCGAGGAGACGAAGCTCGACAACAAGACGAAGCAGCTCATCGGCCTCGGCGTCGCGTCGCAGATCCCCTGCACGTACTGCGTCCTCTACCACACGGAGGCCGCGAAGGCGCTCGGCGCGACCGAGGAGGAGCTGCGCGAGGCCACCTTCATGGCCGCCACGACCCGCATGTGGTCCACGGTCCTGAACGGCATGGCGGTGGACTTCCGCGAGTTCAAGGACGAGACGAAGGAGATGATCCAGCACATGAAGCAGCAGATGGGCGGCAGCGCGGGCGGCGAGAAGGCGCGCGCGCAGCCGACCTCCGGCATGCGGCGCTGAATCTCCTCCGAGCCGCGCGTTCCCCCGCGCGCGGCTCCGCTTTTTCTACTTCGCAAGACGCGCGAAAACGGAGGCGTGGTCCCCGTAGAACTCCCCGGGCGCCTTGCCGACGGGCGTGAAGACGAGCTCGAGCGTGTCGGGCGTGCCCTTGAGGTCCTTCGGGGCGTTCACTTCGTACACGAGGATGAGATACCACCGGTCGTCCTCGGGGCCCGTGGCCGGATAGCTCTGGACGTCGACGAGCTTCGGCTCGCCGAGCGGCGTCTCGAACCACGACTTCGCGACGCGCTTCGCGGCGTCGAGCGGCGCCTCGTTGAGGCGGATGTTCTCGCCCGGGAGGGACCAGGCGTCGGGGCTCGCCTCGAGCCGCATCGTCGCGACGCGACGCTCGCCGTCGCGGACGGCGAGGAACGCCTGGAGTCGGAGGTGGGTGCCGTTCTCGTGTCGGAACTTCGCGAGGATGGGCTCGCCGGCGGGGCGGACGTGCATGTCGCCGCGATGGCGCGGGGCCCCCTTAACGGTGCGGTCCGGCGCGCTTCAAAAGCCCGCGCCCGCCGCGGCGTAGCACGCCCGCGGCGCGAAGCGCCAGCTTCATTTCGGGAAGCTCGTTCCTAAGGATCGGGTCAGGGCTCACCGGCCTCCGGTACCCGGATGATTGCGCCGCCGACCGCCGCGCGACGGCCCCACGCCGTCCCGTGGCGACTCACGCATCCCATCCCATTTCCGAGCCAGCCGCGGGACACGCCTCGGGCCACGCATCCCTCATGCGCGGACTCCTTTGCATCCCACGAACGGCCGACGACACACACCAAACGGGGCGTGACGCCGCTTTCGAGCGGCGCCCCCTGATCGGGGGCCGGGAGTCAACCCATCCTTCTACGCGTCCTCGCGTCGCGCGAGGGCGAGCCCGTCGCCCGCCATCAGGACGGCGCTTGCGAACTTCCGCGACCGCGTGAGCTGGTCGAGGAACGCGCGCGCCCCGAGGCCCGCCGCGTTCGCGCCCTTGGGGGCCGCCCCCTTCGCGAAGACGTGCGCGACGACGAGGAGCGCGCCGGGTCTCATCTTCGGCGCGAGGAACTGGAAGATGCCGGGGTAGATCATGGGGTCAGCGTCGAGGAGGACGAAGTCGTACGTCCCGGCGAGGCCGGGCACGGCGTGGCGCGCGTCGTCCGCGATGACGTTCGCGCGCCCGGCGAAGCCGAGCGTCTCCAGGTTCTTGCGCGCGGCCTCGGCGCGGGGCTCGTCGATCTCGATCGTGTCGACGGTCGCGTCGTCCGGAAGCGACCCGAGGAGCCACGCGGTCGCGTTGCCGAGGGCGGTCCCGATCTCGAGGACGCGCTTCGCGTCGTGGGCGCGCGCGAGGAGCGCGATGAGCCGAAGCTCCTCGGGGGAGAGGGGCGTCACCTCGGCCTCGCGCGTGAGCTTCGCGAGCTCCGGGAGCGGTTCGGGGCCTTCGCCCTGGGCGGCGCGCACCCACGCGAGGATTGCGTCGTCGTTCTCGGGGATCACGCGCGGGGGAAGGCGGGGTCCGGCATAAGGGCCACGCCGCCCCCGACCCGGACCCGGTCCCGGTCCCGGTCCCGGACCCGGACCCGGACCCGGTCCCGGTCCCGGACCCGGCGCCCGGTCCCGGACCCGGACCCGGCGCCCGGTCCCGAATCCCGGCGCCCGTCACCCGGCGCACGGCGCCCGGTCCCGAGTCCCGGCATCCGGCGCCCAGCGCGGGCGCGGGTGTCGGGCTTATGCCGCGTCGGCGCCTTGGCGCGCTCGATGGCAAACGCCCCCGAAATCGCGTTCTGGTGCCTGTGCGGCTGGGAGGGGACGGGTCCGGTCCTGGACGCGCATTTCAACCCGTGGTGTCCGAAGTGCGGCCGCCCCGCGGATTTCAAGCTGCCCTGATCAGGCGTGGCGTCGGGTGCGCCAGATGGCCTTGACGGGCCAGCTCACGAGGGCGATGACGAGGCCGACGATGAACAGGAGGATGCCGGTCACGAGGATGGGAAGGCCGACGACGAAGCCGAGGACGTTGCTCAACGTGATGAGGATGCCCAGGATGGCGAAGGCGACGCCCCATGCGGCGAGGCTCATGCCTCGTCGTCGCGGGGCCCGCTTGCTTGAGACTTGACGCCCTTTCTTCGATGCGAGACGAAGCGGCGGACCTTCAGGACCCCGACGGCGAGGATGGCGACGAGGATGAACGCCCAGGCGGCGGTTTCGTCGTAATCGAGCCACGGGTAGAACTCGACGGTCGTGGGGGCGCCGGGCGCGCTGCAGTCGCCGTAGTAGAAGTGGGGCGTGTTGGTGGCGGTCGCGACGACGATGGTGAAGTAGTAGCACACGTTGTAGTCGGTGAACGGCCAGAGCAGCGTCGCGCCGCCGACGAAGACGTCGAGCACCAGGTGGCTTGCGAGGTAGGCGGTCGCGACGAGCATCCATTCCCGCGTCTCGCGGTCGCGCCGTCGGTGCGCGTGGAGGGCGACCGCGAGCGTCGGCGCGAGGAGGAACACGTTGTGCAGCCACGACCGGTGGACGCCGACGAAGTGGTCGAGGTCGGGCAGCAGGACGAGGGGGAGGAGCCAGAACGCCTTCCTCCTGTCGATGCCCGGGATGGCGAGCATCGCGAGCAGGGGGACGAGGAGGTGGAAGGTGAGCGAGGCCACGGCGGGCCTAGCGTCTCAAGGGAGAAAAAGCGCGCGGAAGGGTCACGCGAGGCCGCGCTCGCCGTGGGCCGCGGCCCAGGGGCGCATCGCCGCGCGGACGACCTCGACGCTGCCGGGGTGCGCGCACACGACGTGGAGGGCGCGCGTCTCGAGGTCCACGAGGGCGGCGACGACGCCGTCGAGCCCCGTGGCGTGGGCGAGGAGGGTCTCGACCTCGGCGCCGGCGAGCGGACCGAGCGGGATGGTGACCGACTTCACGAGGACGTATGGCGTCGTCTCCGGTCATAAGGCGTGCGACCGGTCCCGAACCTTACGGGACGAGGATGTCTAATTCCGGACACGCTCGACCGGCGCGGACGCGAGGACCGGTCCGGGCCCGAGACGGAGCGCCTCGAGCGCGGGCTCCCACGCGTACGGCGCGCCCCGGGGCTTCGCGGCGCGAACGGCTTCGGCGACGCGGGGCGCGAGCGCGATGTCGCGCACGACGATCTCGATCGCGTTCATCGGCGGGGGCGGCGGGAGGCCGCGGCCCCGCTCGCGCAGCGCGCGGTCGACGGTCTCGAACGAGGGGCCTGTCCACGCGGCCGCGTCCACGAAGCCGAAGCGCGCGTAGCTCGTCGCGCCCTTGACGCCGCAGCCCCCGCCGAGGTCGAAGGCCTGCGCGATGACGGGCGCGAGGCGCTTGACGCCCGCGCGGCAATCGACGCCCGCCTCCATCCAGCTCACGACGACGGCGTCGTACGGGGCCGCCACGTCCTCGACGCGCGCGGAACGGACGGGGAAGAAACGACCGACCCGGCGCGAGGCGAAGCCCGCGTCGCCGGGGTCCACCGCGTCGACGTCGCATGCCTCCGCGAGGAGCCGCGCGAGGAGGCCGCTGCCGGCGCCCGCCTCGAGGACGCGCGGCCGCGCGCGTCCGCTCGCGGCGCGCAGGCCCGCGACGAGCCGCGCGACGTCGAGCCGCGTCGGGGGCCAGAGGAGGGCGGCGCGCGCGTCGCCGCTTCTCGGCGAGAAGTCTGCGATCGCGAGCGCGGTCGGGTCGTCCACGCGAGCGCGAGGACGCGCGCGCTCATGAAGCCTGGGCCGGGCGTACAAGACCCTTGAAATACCCCCTGGCGAACACTCGGGCGTGACTGCGAAACGGAAGCCGTCGCGAAGCTCGAAGAAGAACGCGGCGGCGCGCCGCGCCGCGCCCAAGACGCGCGACCGGATCGGTCGCATGAGCGCCCCGATCGCGCTCATCGACATGTGTCCGACGCACGTGAACGGCGCGTACGCGTACCCCGAAGGCAAGGTCGCCTTCTTCCGTTTCGAGCGGGCCTCGTCGCAGGTCCGCGATGGTCTCGAAGCTTGAGTCAGGAGGGCCGCGGCTGGGAGGCCGCGGCCCCTCTCTTCCCCTTCAAACCGCGGGCGGGTCCGGACCCGATACGCTTTTCACGTTGTCCACGATTCGCGCTCCCATGCGCGACTATGAGCTCCGCCGCGGCCACTGGAAGAACATCGACGGCGACGCGCTCCTCCACCTCATGCAGGACGTCTTCGGCGAGACGAAGACCGAAGACAAGGGCTACGTCGTCGAGAACTTCGGCGCGCTCCAGCGCCTCTACGTCGAGAAGCTCGGCAAGACGCACCTGCGCGTCGACACCGTGATGAACCCGAAGGTCGCAGGCGAGGAGAGCCAGAAGACGATCCGCGCCTACTACGACTTCCTGGAGCTCGCGACGGGCTACAACGCGAAGGAGCGCCAGAAGCGCCTCAAGAAGGAAATCGAGAAGGAAGGCGAGGCGCCCGAAGTCTGATCGAGGCGCCACGCTGAAGCAGCGCGTCCGCCCATGCTGCGCGCATGCCCGACGCCGTCGTCGGCCGGCCTCCTACGGGGCCGGGCCATTATCTCCGGGATGCGGTCTACGGCGCGAACGACGGCGTCATCACGACGCTCGCGGTCGTGAGCGGCGTCGAAGGCGCCGCGTTCCCACCCATCGTCGCCATCGTCCTCGGCCTCGCGAACCTCGCGGCCGACGGACTCTCGATGGGCGCAAGCAACTATCTCGGCCTCAAATCGGAGCTGGAGCAGACGGGCGCCTCGGTCGCGGAGGAGAAGCCCGTGCGCCACGCGTTCGCCACGTTCCTCGCATTCATCCTCGCGGGCGCCGTCCCGCTCCTCGCGCTTCTCGTCCCCGTGGGGCCGGGCCTCGGGCGTTTCGCGGTCGCGATGGCGCTCGCCCTCGTCGCGCTCGGCGCGATCGGCGCCGCGCGCGCGGCGTACCTGCCTTCCGGGGCGTTGCGCGCCGGCCTCGAGATGGCGCTCGTGGGCGGCGGGGCGGGCCTTGCGGCCTTCGCGATCGGACGGATCGTCGGCGGGCTGGCCGCGTGATCAGTCGACGAGCGGCGCGGAGCGGAGCCAGTCGATGTCGGGGAGGTACAGCTCGCGCACGTCCTTGAGGCCGAGCTTCATCATCGCGAGGCGCTCGAGGCCGAGGCCCCACGCGAGGACGGGGCGCCGGATGCCCATCGGCTCCGTGACCTCGGGCCTGAAGATGCCGGCGCCGCCGAGCTCCATCCACCGGTTGTTGTAGTGGACCTCGAACTCGAGCGACGGCTCCGTGTAGGGGAAGTACGCCGGGCGCACGCGGACGCCTTTCGCGCCGAGCTGCGTCGTGAATTCGCGCAGGAGCGCGATGAGGGTACGGAGATTGCCGCCCTCCTCGTGCACGACGCCCTCGACCTGGTGGAACTCGGGCAGGTGCGTCGCGTCGATGGCCTCGTTGCGGAACACGCGGTCCACGCTGAAGATCTTGATCGGCGCTTCCGGGTGGGCCTTGAGGTACTGGAGCGTGTCGGGCGTCGTGTGCGTGCGCAGGAGGTTCTGCTCGGCGACGCGCGGGTCCCAGGCGTGGCGCCAACCCGTCGAGCCCGTGCCGCCCCCGTTCTCGTGGACGGCCTTGATCTTCTTCACGTACGGCTCGTTCGAGAGGTCCGCGGTCGCGGGCCGCTCCAGGTAGAAGGTGTCCTGCATCGCGCGCGCCGGGTGGTCCTGCGGCACGAAGAGCGCGTCGAGGTCCCAGAAGGCGCTCGTGACGTACGGGCCCTCGATCTCCGTGAAGCCCATCGAGAGGAAGATGTGGCGGACCTCGTCGATGACCTGGCGAAGCGGGTGCTTCTTGCCGCCCGTCGCCGTGGGCGCGAACGCGGACACGTCGTACGGGCGGATCTTCTCGCGCCGCCACGCGCCCGAGGTGATGAAGTCGGGCGTGATCTGGCTCACGCCCTCGTCCTCGATCGTGATGCCCGCCACGAGCGCGCGGCGGCCCTTCTCGGTCAGGTGGACGACGCGCGTGATCTCCTCGCGGCGACGCACGAGGTTCTGCCGTCCGAGCAGGAGCTTCAGGCCGTCGGGATCGAGGTCCTGCTCCGGGACCTCGCCGTCGCGCAGCATCGCGAGCACGATTTCGTCGGGCATGAGGCCGCTCGCGTCGAGGAGCTTCCGGCCCTGGTCGGTGATCTCGAGGACGCTCCCGCCCGCTTCCTTGCGGATGTCCACGAGACCCTTGCGCTTGAGCCACCCGGTCGCGATGTTGGCCTCGTCGGCGCCCACGTTCGGGTCCGCCGAGACGTCGGCGACGGTCGCGCGGCCGCCGCGCGCGGCGAGGGCGACGAGGGCGCGGCGCTCGGGGAGCCCGCGCTCGAGCGCGTCGGCGCCTTCGCGGCCGAGCGCGATGAAGTTCCGCATCGTCTCCTCGTGCCGCACGAGGCCCTTGGCCTGCAGCCACGAGGATCCGTTCATGACCTCGACGATCTCGCGGAAGGCCCCGCGCGCGAGGATCTCGTCCGGGGTCGCCTTCTCGCCGATCGCGCCGAGCGCGACGAGCACGCGCTTCTCGGTGGGGCTCAGGGGTTCCATGTCATTCGCTCCTCACGGTGGCCTTTAGGGCGCTCTCTGCGGCCTTCCGGCCGTCGGCGAGGTCGCCCACGAGCTTCGCGATCGCGGGCTTGCCGTAGATGGATTTGCACTCGCCGCAGAGCATCTTCCCGCCCGTGCCCTTCTCGAAGGCCTCGGCGAGCCTGTCGTCGTCGGGGACGAGGTGGTAGACGTATGTCTCGTACGCCATGCACTTGCCGCAATCGGCGCCGAGGCGGCGCTGCTCCTCGGCGGTCGCGCGGCCGCCGGTCACGGCGCCCGCGAGCTTCTTCTCGGCGAGCGCGGGCGGATCGTTGAGCGCGATGTGCGTCTCGGGCTTCGAGGACGACATCTTGCCGCCCGTGAGCCCCTGCATGAAGCGGTGGTACGTCGAGGCGGGGGCGACGAAGCCGAAGCCCTCGAGCGCCGACGCCTCGAACTTCGCGAGCGCGAGGTCGAGGTCGTACACGTCCCGCGCCGAGGCGGCCTTCCAGGTGAGCGTGCCGTAGGGGACGTTCTTCTCGACGTCGCTCGCGCCGATCGCGTGGAGCGCCTCGCGGAGCGCGGCTTCGAGGAGCGCCTTGGTCTCGTGGCCCGGCTTTCCCGCGAGCTCGGGCCGGCGGCGGGCGAGGGCCGCATGCAGGCGCTCGACGGTCGCCTTGTCCTGGTTGTCCTTGAGCGCGACCACGACGCCCTTGCCCGGTTCGTGGTTGATCGAGAAGATGCGCGTCGCCTGCGCGAGGTCGCGGGTGAGGCGGATGTGCGGGTCCTGGTCGACGCCGACGGGCACGACGACGGGCCGGGGCCCCCCGTACTCGGGAAGCTGCACGTGGAGGATGTCGCCCACCTGGACGAGGGGCGCCATCGCGTGCCCCATGTTGGTCTCGCCCGAGAATCCGTAGATGGCCTCCATCGTGGACCAATTGATCCTGCGCCCGAGCTTCCACGCGAGGTCCTTGACCGCGGCGCGCTCGCTCTGGAAGTAGATCTGCGTGCGGTCCGGCTTGAGGCCCAGGGCGAAGTAGTTCGGGAGGTAGTCGCTCATCGCGATCTCCCGGGCGCGCTCGAGGGTGAGGCCGCGCGTGACGTGCGCCTCGACGTCGGCGACGACGATGAAGACGTCGGCGCCGAGGCTCTGGTAGTAGCGCACCTGGTCGATCACGAGCTTGTGGCCGAGGTGCATCGGCCCGCTCGGCATGAGGCCCGTGAGCACCGCCCAGGGGTCGCCGCGCTCGATCGCGCCGAAGACGCGGTCGAAGCCGCGCTCGCCGAACACGATGCCGCGCCGCACGATGGGCGGCGGGGGCGGGAGCCCGCGCTGTCGGGCGAGGGCGGCGAGGCGCTCGCCGTAGTCGAAGGCCGCGATCCCGAACTCGTCGCGCAGCCGCTGATAGTCCGTGGATTGCTGCGACGACCAGGGATCGATCCGCATGGGCGAGCGCGGATGGAGGGTGTGGCCCTTAAAGCGTTCGGGGCCCGGCCGCGCCGCGCGCCCCGAACGGGTCTCGCCTCCGGGCGAAGCGCCGTTTCGCCGCGGCCGCATCTGGCATGGCGCCTCCCCGCCTCCTTACCTGCGTGCTCCGTCGCCACGCGACGCTCGCGCGGAGGCTCCGCCCGCTGCATCGCCTCTTCCAGGCGGGACTCGGCATCCTCGCGAGCCAGCACCCCGCCGTCGTCGACGCGTGCGGCGGCCGCGTCGCGTGGGGCGGTCTTTGGAACGTGAAGGAGGGCGGGGTGGCCTTCGTCGGCCCGCGCGCGACGTACGCCGTCGTCCCGACGCTCGAGGGAGCGTGGTGCGTCGGCCGCGCGGGCGCGCCCGTCGTCCGCGCGGTCGACGGCGTCCTCGACGCGATGTTCCATACCGCCGCGGGCGTTCTCGAGAGCGCGAAGCCCGGGCGGGAAGGCAACGAGATCGCCCGCTCGTTCTTCTACCTGCAGCGGGGGATCGACGAGCCCGAATTCGTCGCGCAGTATGTCGCCCTGGCGCACGCGCGCGTCCGTCCCGAGCCGCTCGTCGAGCTGTTCGGCCTGGGCGGCCGGTGATCAGGGTCGGCCGGTCGAGGGCGCGGGACCCTCGGGGGTCGGCGCCGTCACGGGCCGAAGCGCTTCCTCGGGGGGCAGGCGTTCCGCCTTCGTCGGGCTTCGCAACGCTCGGAGGATGCGCTTGCCCCCCGTGAGCACGTGCGTCTCCTCCATGGCCTGGTGGGTCTCCTCGAGAAGCACCGCCTCGATGAGGTCTTTCGCGACGACCGCGACGTCGCTGATGCTGACGATGCCGAGAAGCTCGTTGTACTCGTTCACCACGGGGATGCGTCGGGCCACGTTGGCGCTGCGCATGGTGTCGATCGCGGAGAAGATGTTGTCGTCGAGGGTGAGGCGCGCCGGATCGCGCGTCATCACGTCCTCGACGGGGGTGCGATCGGGCGCGAGTCCTTCGGCGACGACCGTCGTCGCGATGTCGCGGTCCGTCACGATGCCCGCGACCTTTCCGCGCTCGAGGACGACGACGGCGCCCACGCCCTTGTCCCGCATCTGGCGCGCGACCTTGTCGACGGTATCCGAAGCGTCGCACGCGACCGGGTGCGGCGTCATGAAGTGCTCGACGTGCATGGGTCCCGTGGCCCCGCCTCCGTCGAAGAACCGTGTGGCCCCAGGGTCGATCGAAAAGGTGCGGCGCGGCCGGGCGCGGGAAGGTGGGAGGCTGAGAGGCTTGGAGGAAGGCGCGCCCGGCCGGGCCCGCTCCTGCGTCGTCGCTCCACCCCCCGCGTCAAAAGCGTTGTGGATGAAGGATCGCACCGTGGCCGTCGCGGCGACGGTTTCGGGACTCCAGCCGCTCAGGGCCGGGTCCGCGTCAGCTCGACGTAGCGGCCTCCGCTCGTCGCGAAGAGCATCGCCTTACGGACGCCGTGAGCGAGACGGATGAAGCCCGCGATCTCGGGCCAGGGAACGCCCTTCTCCCCGAGCACGTGCACGAGGTAGGGCGCGTGCCCCTCGTCGGGACCCGAGCGGTACACGCGGAAGTGCGTGCCGTACTTGAAGCCGGTCTTCACGACGAGCGCGCGGGCCCTGAGGTCGCGGAAGACGGGATAGAGCGCGTCGAATTCAGGGTTGAGGCCCCGCGCGCGGGCGCGGAACGCGGAGGCCGCCACGCGCTCGCCGCTCGCCGCGTCCTCGAGGCCCATCCCCGTTTCCTCGAGGAGGTAGAGCGTTTCCTCGGGCGAGAGCTGGCGGCCGGGCGAGAGCGCGCGGCCGTAATGCTCCTCCGAGGCGAGGGCGTCCGCGAGGGCGCCGTGCGCGACGACGCGGTCCGCGAGCAGGTGCGCGCGCTCGCCCGAATGGTCGCGCGGCCGAACCGGCACCTCGCCGCGGGGATCCGCGAGCTTCACGTCGTAGTAGGTGAGGTCCCCCTCCTCGTCCACGATGGCCGCAAGCAGGCTCTTGCCGAGGCCCGCGGCCCGCGCCGCCTCCTCGGCCCATCGCGCCGCGTGGAACGCGACGCGCTCGGTGCCCGCGCGGACGAGCGTCGACGACGGCGTCTTGCCCGGGAAGCCGCCGCGCGGATACAGGTGGAAATCGTACGCCTTCACGAGCGGGTCCTGCGAGGGCACGCCGGCCTTCACCAGGAAGCCGCGGTTGCGGAGGTCGCGGTACACGACGTAGCGCACCTCGAACTCGCGCTCCGAGCGCGCGCCGAGCGCGAGGAGGTCCGCGGGGTCCATGCGGCGTCCCGCGTCCTCGACCGAGAGGCGTCCCGCGTCGACGAGGTAGAGCGCCTCGACGATGTCGAGGTCGATGCCGCCGCCCGAGAGCGGCGTGCCGAAGGCGCCCTTGTTGTAGAGCGGGCTCGCCTCCTTCTCGTCGCGCAGGAGGACGCGGTTGCCTTTCAGCGATCCCGTGGGCGCCATCGTCAGAGCGTCTTCTCGACGTACCTGAGCACGCCTTCGAAGATCGCGCGTCCGTCGCCCGCCGCGTCCGGCTTCGCCTTCGCGTCGCGCGTCCAGTCCGGGTGCTGGTACCGGTGGAAGACGCGCTCCGGGTGCGGCATCATGCCGAACACGGTGCCGGCCTCGTTCGTGATGCCCGCGACGTCGCCGGGGGCGCCGTTCGGGTTCCACGGGTAGCCCGCGGGCTTCCCGTCGGGGCCCACGTAGCGGAAGAGGATCTGGTCGTTCTTCTCGAGGTCCTTGAGGATGCGCGCGATCGCGTCCTTCGGGTAGAGGAGCTTGCCCTCGCCGTGGCTCGCGATGATCGTGCGCACCTCGCCCGTCCGGATGCCGCGCGTCGCGACGCAGCGACCCTTGTTCACGTGCTTGAGGTGCACGGGGCGGCACTCGTAGCGGTTGGAGTCGTTGATGTGCAGCACGGCCTGCGGATCGGGGCTCATGACCTCGTGTCCGATCGCCGGCAGGAGGCCCACCTCGACGAGCACCTGGAAACCGTTGCAGATCCCGCCGACGGGCTTGCCCTCCGCGACGAACGCCTCGAGCTCCTTCGCGTGGCGGGACTTCAGGCGCGCGGCCCAGATGGCGCCCGCGCGGATGTAGTCGCCCGCGCTGAAGCCGCCCGGGATCATGAGGGCCTGGTAGTCCTCGAGCCTGCGGAAGTCCTCGGGCGCGACCTTCGATCGGTCGAGCTGGTTCATGTGGACGAGCTCCGCCGAGGCGCCGAGCTCGCTGAAGCAGCGCGCGGTCTCGGCCTCGGAGTTCGTGCCTTCGATGCGGAGCACCGCGACGCGAATGTCCTTGCGCTTCATCGCTTCCGACCTCCCTTCGACCGGCGGGCCGCGGGTTTCGCGGCGCGCTTCGCCTTCGCCGCGCGGCGCGCCTTCGGCGCGACCGCGGGCGGCGCGGGCGAAAGCGACCCCACGAGCCTCGGGAGCGCTTCCGTCCACGCGCGGCGGGCGTCGACGAGCGCGAGCTTCGCGACCGTCGAGCGGCCCTGCTTGAACACGAGATCCCTGCCGCCGACCGCGCCGAGGAGCGCGAGGGGCGCGCCCGCCTTGCGGAAGTGCGCTTCGAGCTTCTTCGGGTCCTTCGCCTCGACGACCCAGCGCGTGTTGGACTCGCTGAAGAGCGCGACGTCCGCACGGACGTCCTCGGGGATCTTCACCGTCGCGCCGAGGTCGCCGCCGAAGGCCATCTCGGAGACGGCGACGGCGAGGCCGCCCGCGCTCACGTCGTGCGCGGCGGCGACGAGGCCCTTCTCGATCGCTGTGACGAGCGCCTCGCTCCAGACCTTCGTGACGCGGAAGTCCACGCGCGGGACGCGGTTCGACTTCAGGCCGAGGAGGCGGTTGAATTCGCTGCCGCCCATCTCGTCGCGGGTGACGCCGACGAGGTAGAGCTTCGCGCCCTTCTTCTTGAGGTCCGTCGTGACGCACTTGCGGATGTCCTTCACGAGGCCCGCGCCGAGGAGCGTGGGCGTCGGCGGGATGGGCGTCGTCGGGGACTCGTTGTACATCGAGACGTTGCCCGAGATGAACGGGACGCCGAGCGCGCGCGCCGCGTCGCCGAGGCCGCGCGTCGCCTCCTCCGTCTCCCACATGCGGTTCGGCCGCTGCGGGTTCGCGAGGTTCAGGTTGTCGGCGACCGAGTCGAGGCGCGCGCCGACCGCCGCGAGGTTGCGGACGACCTCGTCGAAGGCGCTCGCCGCGCCCCAATACGGGTCGATGTCCGTGAAGTTCGGGTTCACGTCGGTCGTGAGCGCGAGGCCGCGCCACGAGGAGGCGACGGGCTTGAGGACCGTCGCGTCGCCGTGCGAGGCGACGCCGACCTTGCCCTGGAGGGGCTTGATGACGGTGTTCGCCTTGACCTCGTGGTCGTACATGCGGATGACGAGCTCGCGCGAGCAGATGTTCTCTGACGCGAGGAGGTCCTTCAGCGTCTTCGACCAGTCCTTGCGCGGCCTCGCCTTCTCGTCGACATCCACCGTGGCGGGCTTCTCCATGGGGCGGTTGTAGACGGGGCCGCCGTAGAGGAACTCGCTTTCCATCTCGAGGACGGGCTCGCCCTTCCAGAGGACGCGCACGACCTTCTCGCGGATCGCCTCCGCGACGACGACGGCCTCGACGTCCCACTTCCGGGCGACGTCAAGGACCTTCTGCACGTTCGAGGGGCGCACCGTGACCATCATGCGCTCCTGCGATTCGGAGACCCAGACCTCCCACGGCTTCATGCCGGGTTCCTTGAGGTGAACCTTGTCGAGGTTCACGACGACGCCGAGGCCCGCGTCGAGCGCCATCTCGCCGCAGACGCACGAGAGGCCGCCGCCGCCGAGGTCCTTCATGCCCGTGAGGATACCCTTCGCGTTCGCCTCGAGCACCGCGTGGATGAGCGGCTCCTTCGTGATGGGGTCGCCGAGCTGCACGGCGGAGCGCGACGTCTCCTCCGCGTCCTCGGCGAGGTCGGCGCTCGCGAACGTGACGCCGTGGATGCCGTCGCGGCCCGTGCGGCCGCCGAGGAGGATAAACACGTCGCCGACGCCGCCCACGCGGCTGTGGATGAGGTGCTCCTTCGGCATGATGCCGACGCAGCCCACGTTCACGAGGTTGTTCGTGATGAACTTGGGGTGGAAGTGGATCATGCCCGCGACCGTCGGGATGCCGACGCGGTTGCCGTAGTCGCGGATGCCCGCGACGACGCCGCCGAAGAGGTAGCGCGGGGAGCGCGTGCCGGGCGGCAGCGCCTCGCGGGGCGTGTCGAGGGGGCCGAAGAAGAGGGGGTCGATGAGGCCGATGGGCTCGGCGCCCATGCAGACGACGTCGCGCAGGACGCCGCCGATGCCCGTCGCCGCGCCGCCGTACGGCTCGATCGCGGACGGGTGGTTGTGGCTCTCGATCTTGACGACATAGTGGTGCTTGTCGTCGAAGGGCGCGACGCCCGCGTCCTCGCGGCACACGAGCTTGTCCTCGTGGATGCCGTACACGTGGCGCTTGAGGACCGGCTTCGAGGACTTGTAGCAGCAGTGCTCGCTCCAGGCCTGGCCGAGGCTCTCGAGCTCCACGTCGCGCGGGTTGCGGCCCTTCGCCTTGAAGTGGTCGCGCACGACCTTCATCTCGTCGAGCGACAGGCCGATGCGCGTCTCGGCGCTGATCTCGAGGAGACCCTCGTCGCTCGCGTGCAGGAGGTCGACCTCGTAGACCGGCGGGTCCGCGCGCACGAGGCGCAGATACTTGTCGAGCGCCATGGCGATCAGGCCTTCGAGAGCGTGATCTTCGTCGTGTGGATCACGGGGTTCGAAAGAAGGCGGCGGGCCATCTCCTCGACCTGCTCGCGCGCGGCCGACTCGTTCGCGGCTTCGAGGTCCACCGTGAAGCTCTTGACGCTCTTCACGGCCTTGACGCCCCCGAATCCGAGAAGCTCGAGCGTCTTCTTCGTGTTCGCCCCTTCGGGATCCGTGACGCCCGGCCTCAGCTCGACCCGCACTTCCGCCCGGAACATGGCTGGCACCGGCCGACCATTCCCGGTCCCGGTTATAAGCGTAGGCCCGGCGCGCAGGCGGGCCCGCCCGCGAGGCGGCGCCGGACGCGGCCCACGTCGTCGAGGAGGGATCGCCCCTCCGGGGTCAGGCGGTAGGCGCCGCCTTCCCGCGGAAGGACGAATCCCCCGTCGACGAGAAACCCCAGGTACCGCGTGAGGAGCTCGTGGCTCAGGTTCGCGGCCGTCATGATCCTCGTCTTGCGCTCCCCTTCGTCCACGAGCCGGAGGACCGCGTGGATGATGTCGAGGGAGCTCCTGCGTCCGCCGAGCATCCAGCGGACCGGCCCCCCGGCGTCGCCTTGGGGCTTGTGGTTCAACGCGCGAACCGCGCCGCGACCGCAAAGCCCGCTGCAAGGAGCGCGAC
>DATLGO010000014.1 GCA_035540375.1 Candidatus Thermoplasmatota archaeon | reverse complement strand
CCTGGGAACCCTTCTGGGGCTTCGCCGTCGTCCTCGCGCTCGGCGTCATCCTGCTCGACGGGCTCGCGACGTGGCTCGAGGTGCGCGCGGCCCTCGCGCGCGGCCGGCCCCTCCCGGCCCTCGCGCTGAACCTCCGCGTCGCCGCGCACGCGCGCACGCTCGGCGCCGCGGGCCTCCTCGTCCTCGCCGTCGGCGGCGCGGGTATCGTCGCGGGCGCGGGCCTCCTCGGCCACGCCGTCGCGTTCCTCGGTTACGTCGCCGCGGCCCTCGCCGCGCACGCGGCCGCCACCGCCCTCGTCGCGCGCCGCGCGGGCCTCCCGCCGGGCGCGGGCGAGGCGCCGCGCGAGATCGCGAGCGCGTGGTTCGTGCAAGGAGGGCTCACGGCGCTCGCGCTTGCGGTCGCGGCCTCCGCGATGCCGGACGTGCTCGCGTCGCCCGCGTTCGCGCCGCTGCTCGCGCTCGCGGTCGCAGCTTCGTGCTGGGGCGCATGGAAACTCGCGAGGCCCGCGACCGCGGCGGCTGCCTAGTCGTCGAAAAGGCTCTTCACGACGGGGCCCGAGAATCGAAAGAGCTGCGGCGCCTTCTTGAGCATCTCCTTCGCGAGGCGCGACGGGTAGTCGATGTCCCCGAGCGCGTTCACGGTGGCGAGGAGCTCCTTGTCGTCCATGACGCGGAACAGCTCCTCCACCTGCGCGTCGGTGAGGTGCATGAACGCGCGGCGCAGGCGCCAGCCGACCTTGAGCTCGCGGCCGATGTCGTCCATCCACCGTTCGTGGTAGCGCGCGAGCACCGCGGCGGACGTCTCGCCGTATTCGAGCGCCTCCGCCGCGACGTCGGCGAGGTGGCCCGCGCACTTGAGACCGGTGTACACGCCGCCGCCCGACGTGGGCTTCGTCTGCGCGGCCGCGTCGCCGACGAGCATCACGCCGTCGGCCGTCGTGGCCTTCGTCGTGCCGACCGGGATGCAGCCCGTGATCGTCCAGCACGCCTTCGGGTTGTCCATGAAGCGCGCGGAGATCGGGTCCTCGAACATGCGGTCGTAGTACGCCTTCGCGGGAAGGGGCGCCTTGATCGAGACGCCGACCTCGACCTTGCCCTTCGTCCCCTCGGGATTCGTGGGGATCATCCACGAGAAGAAACCCGGAGCCTGCTTCTCGCCCACGAACATCTCGACGTGCGTCGGCGTGAGCGAAAGCCCCTCGACCTCCGCGCCGTGGCAGGGGATGACCTCCTTCGCGCGCGGGAGGTCGAACCACTTCGCGACCTGGCTCTGGACGCCGTCCGCGCCGACGAGGAGCTTCGTCCGTACGACGCGTTCGCCGGCGTCGTCCCGCAGCGTCACGGCGACGTGCCCGTTCTCGCGGCGCGCGGCGACGGCCTTCGTCCCGAGAACGACTTCCGCGCCCGAGCGCTCCGCGGAGAGGACGCACTGCCGGTCGAACTCGCCCCGGTCGATCGCGACGGCCATGGTCTTCCCGCCGTCGAGCGTGAGCGTCCGGCCCGACGGGCTGTGGATGTTCGCGCCGCGGATGTCGTTCCAGTGGACGCGCGACAGGGGGAAGTCGACGAGGTCGAAGATGCGCGGCGTGAAGAGGCCCGCGCACTGGACCGGGTCGCCCACGCGGTCGTGCTCCTCGACGAGCGTCACGTCGAGTCCGCGCGCCGCGAGGAGCCGCGCCGTCTGGCCGCCGACGGGCCCGCCGCCGACGACGAGGACGTCCTTCATCGCGCCGGGAGGCGAACGGTCCGGCAAATAGCTTGCGCGCGAAGGGAACCTTCAGGAGCAAGGCCGCGCTTTCCCGGCCCGGCATGCCCGAGATGAAGCTCGTCGTGGTGGCCCGCAAGGACCTCAAGCTCAGCCCGGGCAAGCTCGCGGCGCAGGTGGGGCACGCCTCCGTCGACTGCGCCCTCAAGGCGCAAAAGCACCAGCCGAAGGTGTTCCAGGCGTGGCACGCGGAGGGCCAGAAGAAGGTGGTCGTCAAGGCGCAGGGCCTCGAGGACCTGTACCGCCTCAAGCTCGAGGCCGAGCGGCGCGGCCTCACGACGGCCCTCATCGCGGACGCGGGCCACACGGAACTCGAGCCCGGCACCGTCACCGTCCTCGGCGTGGGCCCGGGCGACGCGCGCGACGTCGACGCGGTCACGGGCGCCTGCGGACTCTATTGATGTTCGAGCCTTGACGGAGCAGGCGCGCGGCGAAGCGACCCTTTTTCGACCTGCGAACGAGGAATGCGGGCGCGGGGCGCGCCCGGCGGCCCCTGGGGGCGCGGAGCGGGCAGCCGCGGCGGACGGCCCGGTTGAGCTTCGAACCAGAAGGGTGAACGGTCGGGCCAACCTGAACGATGATGGAAGGGGGACGCCCAACTGAAGCGACGCCACGCGGCGATCGTCGCCCTTGCGATCGCCTCCATCATGGTCCTCTCGGTCTTTCCCGTCGCCTTCGCGGAAGGCGATGGAGGCAAGGACGCGGGAAAGAAGGGCGGAGACTCGAAAAAGTCCAAGTCCGACGGGGACGCGAAGAAGGATTCCAAGTCGGTCGAGAAGCAGGATGACAAGAAGTCCGATTTCAAGAAGGACCCGAAGAAAACCGACGCGAAGAAGACGTCCGACAGCAAGACGTCCGATTCCAGCAAGGACGCGAAGTCCGATTCGAGGAAGTCGGGCGACGACCGCCGCGGCGGGTCGCTCTTCGACGACGACGGCCACAGCACGCGGACGCGCGCCTCGCGCGATTCGTTCCTCTCTTTCGATCGCGACATCGACTTCGACCGCGACACGGTGCTCCTCGCCCTCGCGCTCGGGCCGGGCCGCGCGACCCGGAGCCTCTTCGATACGGCCAACAGCTTCCTCGACATCCCGCTCGTCGCGAGCGGGTCGGCCTCCATCGTGGCGCGCGACGACCGCTTCCGCGACGTCGACCTCGACGAGGGGGACGTGTTCGCGCTCCTCGCGTTCGGCGAGCGCGACCTCGACGTCCTGATTCCGCGATCCTCGCGGCTCGGCGGCATCGGGCTCGGTTCGGGCTTCGGCGACTGCGGCCTCGCGACGCGCGGATTCGACCGCGACCTCTCGCAACGCGTCACCCAGCGGGTAGACCTCGACCGCGACGACGTGCTCCTCGCGCTCGCCCTCGACCGCAACGGGTTCGACGTGCTCGACCAGCTCCCGGGCCGCATCTCGCGGACGCTCGAGACGAGCGACGACCTCCGCACGCTCGTGGACTTCGACGAGGACGACGTGCTCCTCGGGCTCGCGCTCGACCGCGACATCTGCTGACGGCAGCTTGAAGCGGGCCGAGTCGGGTCTCCGGGGCATGCCCGGAAAGGCCAAGCGCCCCGCCCGGCGGGCGCCCAAGTCCCCGAAAGAGAGGGCGAACGCGAGGTCCGCAAGCGCGAAGGCTTCATCCGGGGACGGCGCGCGCGACGTCGACGTGTGGCTCCGCGCCCACAACGACTGGCGCGGCGAGACCCTCGCGCGGGCGCGACGCCTCGTCCGCGAAGCCGAACCCGACGTTGTCGAGGAGATCAAGTGGCGCAAGCCCACGAA
Source organism: Candidatus Thermoplasmatota archaeon (assembly GCA_035540375.1). Classification (NCBI taxonomy): domain Archaea; kingdom Methanobacteriati; phylum Thermoplasmatota; species Thermoplasmatota archaeon. Next base: position 17,511 of record DATLGO010000014.1, on the reverse strand, counting down.
CCCGGCGGGCGTCCCCGTCTGGTCGCGCGACGGGATCCTCGCGATGGGCGAGGCGTACAAGGACAAGGTGAAGATCACGTTCGCGCGCGGCGCGGCGCTCGACGACCCGTCGAAGCTCTTCAACGCCGGGTTCGGCGGCGGCACGCGACGGGCGATCGACCTCCGGGAAGGCGAAGCGCTCGACGCGGAGGCCTTCAAGGCGCTCGTCCGGGCGGCCGTGGCCGAGAACCGGCGCACGCGGGCGCTCAAATCGGGGTGACGCGCCTGGCGAAAGAGCCGCGACGTGCGACCAAGGCGAAGACGCCGGCGCGGACGCGGAAAGCACGGCCTGCGGCGAAGGCGAAGAAGGTCGTCCTTCTTTCGGGCGGCAACCCGCAGATCTCGAAAGGCGACGGCGACGCGCCGGTACAAGCCTACATCCGGGCCATGCCGGGGTGGAAGCGCGCCGTCGGGGAACGCCTCGACGCCATCGTCGAAGCGAACGTCCCCGACGTGCGCAAGGCGGTGAAGTGGAACACGCCGTTCTACGGCGTCGAAGGCCGAGGGTTCTTTTTCGCGTTCCATGTCTATGCGCGGTATGTCCAAATGACGTTCTTCAAGGGGACTTCCCTCGACCCGATGCCCGCGAAAGGAAGCAAGCACCCCGAGGTGCGGTACCACGACATCCACGAGGGGGCGCTCGACGAGACGCAGGTCGCCCGCTGGGTGAGGCAGGCGGCGGCGCTCCCGGGATGGATTCCCTGACGCCGGAAGCGACCGGGCCGCCGGGAACGTATAAATAGGTCTCCCGCCCTGTGCCCACTCCCCAAGGTGCTCTCATGGGTCGCTTTCCCGAGGCGGAAGCCCGCCTCCTCCGCAAGAAAATCTGCATGAACTGCTACGCGCGGAACCCCATGCGGTCGACGCGCTGCAGGAAGTGCCTCTGCAAGCAGCTCCGCGTGAAGGCGCTCGAAGGCCGCGGCGTGTAGGCGCCCGTCGGCGGGCCCCGCGCGGGGCCCTTCCATCTTCGTTCTCGTGCTTTGCTCAGCAACGCTTATCCCGTCCGAGCGCGCGGGGGCCGCGTTGCGTCCGACCCTCTCCGGCTGCCGTCGCTGCGCCGACCCGGAACGAGCGCCCCCCACGCCGGAGGGCGTCCTGTGCCTGCCTTGCGCCCGCGACGTGCGCGGCCGGCTCGACGAGGGGGCGGTCGCGCTCCTTTCGCAATATTACCGGCGCCGGATTCTCGAGGGGACCCCCCGGGACTGGACCTGAGCCGGTCGGACGGCCTCACTTCTCGCGCTTGCGATCGAAGGGCTCGGGACCGCCGAGGCGGTAGATCTTCGCCTCGAGCGGCATGAGCTCCTCCTCGAGCTTGCGCTTCTCGACGTTCATCACGTCGCTCCGCGTGAGGAAGCCCACGAGCCACGTCGGGTTGTCGCGCTTCACGACGGGCAGGTGGCCGAAGCCGCCGCGCACCATCTTGGTGAGCGCGCTGTGCAGGATCTCGTCCGGATGCGCGACGACGAGCTTCGTCGTCATCACGTCGCCCACCTTCCGCTCCAGGTCCCCCGGGCCGACCTTGTGGCGCAGGTCGTTCGACGTGATGAGGCCCACGAGCGCGCCGCGCTCGTCGAGGACGGGGAAGCCCTGGTGGCCTGTGCGGAGGGTCCGCTCGACGACCTCCTTGATCGTCATCTCCGGGCGCACCGTATCGACGGGCGTGGACATGACCTCGCGCACGGTCGTCGTGTCGAGGATGTTGACGCCGATGTCGAACTCGAACGGCAACCCCTTCTTCGAGAGCTTCGAGGTGTACACGGAATCCGGGTAGAAGGCGCGCGCGAGGAGATCCGCCGCGACGCACGCGAGGATGAGCGGGAGGATGATGTCGTAGTTGCGCGTCATCTCGAAGAGCATCACGATCGCCGTGAACGTCGCGCGCGCGGTCGCGCCGTAGAACGCGGCCATGCCGACGAGCGCGTACGCCCCCGCGGGACCCGTGAGCTCCGGGAAGAAGCGCTGCGCCGCGAGACCGAACGCGCCGCCGAGCATCGCGCCGATGAAAAGCGACGGACTGAACGCGCCTGACGCTCCCCCCGACCCTTGCGTGAAGGTGTATGCAACGAGCTTCGCGACGAGCAGGATGATCAGGAAGAGGATCGCGATCTCGCCGTGGAGGGCCGCGGCGACGGCCTCGTACCCGACGCCGAGCGAAAGCGGCACGATGAGTCCCGTAACGCCGACGACGACGCCGCCGACGACGGGCTTCATCCAGAACGGCATGTCGAGTCGCCCGAAGAGGCCCTCGGTCGAGTCGACCGCGCGCAGGAACAGGACGCTGATGAGGCCCGCGACGATGCCGAGGGCGAGGTAGATCGCGAGCTCGTACGGGGAGACGAGGCGGTACGCCGGGACGGGGAAGCTCGGCTCGTCGCCGAGGAAGGCGCGGCCCGTGACCGAGGCGAACACCGAGCCGACCGCGAGGGGCACGAAGGAGCGCGCGCGGAGCTCGAGCAGGATGACCTCGACCGCGAACACGAGCCCCGCGATCGGCGTGTTGAACGTGGCGCTGATCGCCCCGGCGGCGCCCGCGCCGAGGAGGATGCGGCGGTGCACGACCGAGAAGCTCAGGAGGTTTCCGACCGCGGAGCCCGCGCCGGAGGCGAGCTGCACGATCGCCCCCTCCCGTCCCGCCGATCCTCCCGCGCCGAGGCCGATGCACGTCGCGATCGCGTGGACGGACGTGCGCCAGGAGTCCACCTTGCCGCCGCCGAAGACGGAGGCCTCCATGACCTCGCTCGTGCCGCGGACCTTCTTGTCCCGCGTGAGGAGCCAAACGAAGACGGCGATGATGAGGCCCCCGAGCGCCGGAACGAGGATGACGCGCGGGCCGAGCTCAGGCACGGCGTCGGCCGGGCTCACGAAGTCGTACGAGAAGCGCTGGAAGAAGAACAGGTTCGTGAAAAGGTCGATGATCCGCCGCACCGCGACCGCGAGGAGACCGGACACGACGCCCACGACGCCCGCGAGGAACGCGATCTGGAGGCCTTCGATGACGGAAGGAACACCGCCTTCCTCCTCCAGGACACGTCCTCCTCCGAGGGCGACCGCCACGCATTCCGAATGAAACGAAGCTTCTTATACCAGACGGCCGCCTCGAACGTCGATGCCCCCGGCCCGGGTCGCGACGACGTTCCGCGTGCCCCTGCGGCCGGGCGTCGCCCCCGGGGGACGCGCCGAGCTGCTCGCGCCCGCGGGCTCCTTCGAGGCGCTCGTCGCCGCGGTGGAGAACGGCGCGGACGCGGTGTATCTGGGCGGCACGGCGTTCAACGCGCGCAAGTTCGCCGCGAACTTCACGGACGACGAGCTGGCGCGGGCCTGCGACTACGCGCACGTCCGCGGCGTGAAGGTCTTCCTCACGTTCAACACGCTCGTCTTCAACCACGAATTCCCCGAGGCCGTCGCGTTCATCGGACGCGCGCGGGAGATGGGCGTCGACGCGCTCATCATCCAGGACCTCGGCATCATGAAGGCCGTGCGCGACCTGTGCCCGGATTTCCCCATCCACATCTCGACGCAGGCGACCGTCCACAACTCGGACGGCATCCGCTTCCTCGAGGACCTGGGGGCGGAGCGCGTGATCCTCGCGCGAGAGAACTCGCTCAAGGAGATCGCGAAGATGCGCGAGCGCACGAAGGCGGAGCTCGAGCATTTCGCGCACGGCGCGATGTGCTACTGCTACTCCGGCCAATGCCTCATGTCCTCCGTGATCGGCGAGCGCTCGGGCAACCGGGGCGCGTGCGCCTACACGTGCCGCCTCCCCTTCACGATGGAGGCCGCGAACGCCGACGGCAAGGCGCCGCCGCCTCCGCCCGCGCGCGGCGAGGACGGGCTCGTGACCGAGATGTACCGCCCCCTCGAGCACGTGCGGGCCAAGCACGTCCTCTCCTCGAAGGACATGAACGATCTCGAGCACGTTCCGCGCATGATCGAGTCGGGCGTGATGTCGTTCAAGATCGAGGGCCGCATGAAGCGCCCCGAATACGTGGCGATCGTGACGCGCGCTTACCGCCAGGCGATCGACCGCCACTACGCGGGCAACTTCCACGTCACCGAGTCCGAGAAGTCGGCCGTGCTCAAGGTCTTCAACCGCGACTTCACGAAGGCCTGGGTGGACGCGAAGGACAAGTGGAACTACACGACGTGGGACACCGCGGGCAACAAGGGGACGCCGCTCGGCGAGGTCGTCCAGGCGGGCGACGGCTGGGTGATGGTGAAGCTCCGCGACACCCTGCGGGTAAAGGACGGCGTCGAGATCATCCACCTCGCCGAGTCGTGGGAACGCGACGGGCACGCGGGCGGCGCGCCCGAGGAGTACGGCTTCCAGGTCCACCAGATCCTGAACGCCTCCGGGCGATGGCTCGGCGAGGCGCACGCGGGGGAGACCGTGACGCTGCGCGGCCGCGCGCACGCAAGCCCGGGCGATCCCGTGTACAAGACCGCCGATTTCGAGACGCTCGAAGCCGCGCGCAGATCCTACGCGACGCCGCAGCGGCGCGTCCCCGTCGAGGTTTCGGCGACGCTCAAGGTCGGGGAGCCCCTCCGCGTGCGCCTGAAGGACACGACGCGCGGCTTCGAGGCCGAGCACGCGCATGATTACGTGGTCGCCGAGGCGCGCCGGGCGCCGCTCACTCCGGCCGCCGCCCGCGAGCAGCTCGAGAAGCTCGGCGACACGCCGTTCGAGGCGGCGCGGGTGGACGTTACGATCGAAGGGGCCGCCTTCGCGCCGATCCGCATGCTGAACGACGCCCGGCGCGCGGCGGCCGAGAAGCTCGAGCGCGCGATCGCCGAGCACTACCATCGCGCGCCACTTTCGGACTTCGCGGAGCGAGCCTCGCGTTTCCTCGCCTTCCCGACGGTCGAGCGCGCGGCGACGGCGCCGACGCTCGCCGTCAACTGCTGGACGCTCGACAACGTCCGCGCCGCGATCGGCGCGGGCGCGAAGGTCGTCTACTTCAGCGGCCTCAAGGTCGGGGGCCTCCAGCCGCGCTGGGACGACGAGGCCGTCGCGGAGGCGATGGCGCTCGCCCGCGACGCGGGCGCGGAGCTTTGGCTCGCAAGCGGCATGATCCAGAAGGACGTCGAGGTCGCCGCGTTCGAGAAGGCGCTCCAGGCGATGCCCGGCGTCGGCGTGCTCGCGGGCAACCATGGCGCGTTCCACGTCGCGCGCTCGCTCGGCCGACGCGTCGTCGGCGACTGGATGCTCAACGTCTACAACTCGGTCACCGTGGATTACTTGCGCGCGCACGGCGCGGAGCGTCTCACGCTTTCGCCCGAGATGACGCTCGCGCAGATGGCCGACGTCGCTCGCCACACTCCCGAGCGCCTTGAAGCGCTCGTGCACGGACGACTCACGCTCATGACGAGCGAATACTGCTCCATCGGCCACGCGGAGGCGTGCCAGATGCCGGGCGGGACGTGGGCGCCGTGTCACGACAAGAAGTACCGGCTCGAGGACCGCCTCGGCAAGCGCTTCCCGCTCGAGACGGACGGCGCGTGTCGCATGTACATCCTCAACTCGGTCGAGCTCGCGATGCTCGACCGCATTCCGGACCTCGCGCGCGCCGGCCTCGACGTGCTGCGGATCGAGACCATCGGATCGCGCCCCGAGGCCGTCGCCGCGCAGACGGGCGCGTACCTCGAAGCGCTCGCCTCGTATCGCGCCGACCCCGCGGGGTGGGCGCTCGACCCGTCGCTCTGGAAGCGCGTCGCGGACGCGTGCCCGGACGGCTTCACGACGGGCCACTTCTACCGCGGACCGCTCTGAGCGCGCTTCGCCTCGATCTTCTTGTGCTTGCGATACTCGTACATCCCGAACACGCTGAGGACGAGCACAAGGAACGTCCAGGCCCATCTGTGCGGCTCGCCTGCGCGCGCGAGGCGTCGATTGAAGAGAAACGCCGGGAGCGCGAAGGCGAGCAGGTATGCGGCGAGGAGCGCGAGGATCTGGTCCTGCGTGAGGCCGACCGCCACGGGCACCCAAGGCGCGGGCGGGTCTTCACGGTTTGTCCACTTCCTTGAGGCCTGAAGGAGCCATCCCGCACGGTGGGCCGCGCCCTACAAGCATGACGGACGCCGTGGCCACGGCGGTCACAGGGATCATCATGGCAACGGCCACCGTCAACACACCCAACGTGCTGCTCGCGAAGATCGTCGGGGCGGTCCTCGTCCTCGTAGGCATCCTCGGCTTCCTGCCGCAATTCAACCCCACGCTCATCATCTTCGGCGTGAACGTGCTCCACAACATCGTCCACCTCGCCACAGGCGCGATCCTCCTCGCGGCCGGGTTCATCGACGGCGGAACCTACGCGCGGGTCACGAACCAGATCCTGGGCGTGGTCTACCTGCTCGTCGCGATCCTCGGCTTCGCGGGCATCCTCGTTCCGACGCTCCTGAACACGACCGCGGACGCGATCCCCCACGCGGACAACCTGCTCCACACGCTCCTCGGCGTCGCCCTCGCGGGCGTCGGCTTCGGGGTGCGCGAGCCTTCGGGACGCGGGGCGATGCGGACGGTTTAGTTCGGGGCTTTCAGCGGTGCACTCCGTGGCGCGCGTTTCACACCGAAGGTCCCGCTGCGGCGGGACCTTCGGCGCGCGCCACTCCGTGCCAGAGGAGGGGCGCCTCGCGCGCCCCTCCTCTGGACTTTACCCTCAGCGCCAGGGGCTCCGCCCCTGGACCCCCGTCCGGACCCGCGTCTGTTCTCGAAACAACGTGACCTTACGCGCGCCCTTCGCGTGCGGCGCGGGGGCCTGCGGGGCTGCCTTCAGCGACGCCCAACCTTGGGACCCGGGCGCGAACACCGGCTGAGGTCCCGGTCCCGGTCCCGACGCCCCGACCCGGCGCCCGAAACCCGGTCCCACGCCCGACGCCCGGGGCCCGGCCCCGCACCTCTCGAAAAGCGCTAATGTCGGGCCGGCCGTTGTCGGGGCGTGGGCCTGCCGGAGAGCGTCGAGAAGTCGCTGACGTGGGTGGCGGACGGCGTGGCGGTGGTGCCGGCGCCGGCGGGCCGCTTCAGCGGGGCCGGCCTTCTCATCGCGGACGGCGACACGGTGCTGGTGGACGCGGGGATGCTGCCCGAGACGCGGGCGCAGCTCGCGCCGCACGTGGACGTCTGCATCCTGACCTCGTGCGGGCTTCCGCAGATGCTCGGGGCGGCCGATTTCAGGACGGTGTGGGCGCCGCGCGCCGAGGCCCGCGCGCTCCTGAGCGAAGACCACTTCATGGACACGCGCGGCGTCGCGGCCGCGGACCGCGCCGTCGTGCGCAAGCACCTCGAGCACGCTCGATACAGGCCCGCGCGGTACGCGAAGACGTACCGCCCCGGCGGCCTTCTCGCGCTGCAGTCGAGCGAATGGAGCTTCGTCCCGGCCGCGGGGCCGTCGCCGGGAACGACCCTCCTCCTCGATCCGAAGCGGCACATCCTCTTCGCGGGCCCCTTCGATCTCGCGGACGAAGGGCCGTGGTACGGATGGCCCGACATCGACCTCGAGGCCTACGAGCAGACGCTTGAGCGGCTACTCGAGATCGACGTCGCGGTGTGGGTTCCGACGCGCGGCGAGCCGAGGCGGCGCGGCATCCGACCGGCGCTCCGGTCGTGGCGCGAGGCCATCGACCGGCGCGACGACAAGCTCACCTCGCTCCTTGCGACGCCGCACGCGCTCGACGAGCTCGTGCGGAAGGCCGCGATCACGGGGCGGCCCTCGGAGGCCGCGATCGATCGCTACCACGAGCGCATCATGATCGAGAAGCATCTGGCGCGCCTCCTGGAACGCCAGATCGTTCGGGCCCGGCAGGACGGGCGCTATGTCCGCGAGGACTGAACCGGTCCTGGGGAATAGATTGAAAAGGAGGCTTCTCCGCTTCCTCGATAGCCTGAAATAGGCACCCCGGAATGGGGGCGCCCGTAGGTGTCGTAAGCCATGTTCGAGAGCTTTTCGCGTGGCTGGCAGATCACCAAGGCCAGCTTCAAAGTCCTGAAATCCGACAAGGAGATCCTCGCGCTCCCGCTCATGTCGGGCGCGCTCCTCGTCCTCGTGACGCTCAGCATCCTCGGCGTCGGTCTCTTCACGCTCCCCCTCGGAGCGCTCGCGGCGGGCGACCCGGCCGCGCAGTACCTCGGCCTCGCGTTCCTGTTCGCGATCTACCTCGCGAGCTACTTCATCATCATCTTCTTCAACGCCGCGGTCGTCGAGTGCGCGATGATCCGCTTCAACGGCGGCGACCCCGTCCTCAAGGACGGCCTCCGCAAGGCGTGGTCCCGCAAGACGCGCATCCTCCAGTGGGCGCTTGTTGCGGCCACGGTCGGCCTCATCCTCAAGATGCTCGAGAGCGCCGCCCGCCGCGCCGAGAACGACCTCGTGCGCATGGTCGGCCAGATCGGCGTCTGGATCGCGGGCGCGGCCTGGAACATCGCGGTCTTCTTCGTGGTCCCCGTCCTCGTCTACGAGAACGTCGGCCCGATGGACGCGCTCAAGTCCAGCGCGCGCACGTGGAAGGGCATGTGGGGCGAGGGCTTCGCGGCCTCCTTCAGCGCGAGCATCATCTTCCTCGGGCTCGGCCTCCTCGGCCTCATCCCGATGTGGATCGCGTTCCAGATCGGCGGCGCCGGCGCGCTCGCGCTCATCGCGGCGACGGTCCTCTACTGGGTCCTGCTCGCGGCGGCCAACAGCGCGGTCGACACCATCGTCGTCGCGGCGCTCTACAAGTACAGCCGCGACCGCCGGCTCCCGGAGCAGTTCCAGGACGCGCTCCCGACGCCCGCGGGCGGCCGGATCGCGCCGTGGGCCTAGCGCAGTTGAGTTCGGGGCCTTCAGCGGGCACTCCGTCGCATGGGCCTGCGGGCCCATGCGACTCCGTGCCAGAGGAGGGGGCTATCCGCCCCCTCCTCTGGACTCCGCACGAACCTGCGGGTTCGTGCTCGCCGCGGCGGCGTAACGCCGCGGCTCCACCCGTGGACCAGGGGGCTGCCGCCCCCTGGACCCCCGACCCCAACCCGCGTTTTTTTCTCGAACGGTGCTCGGGTTTCACAGCCCCTTTCGCGTGAGCGGTAGAGGGGCGCGCGTGGCTGCCTCTCGCGCCGCCCAACCGCGACCCGGGCGCGAACACTGGTCGCGGTCCCGGTCCCGGACCCGGACCCGACGCCCGGACCCGGTCCCGGCACCCGGCTCCCGGACCCGGACCCGGCACCCGGCTCCCGGACCCGGTCCCGAATCCCGGCGCCCGGACCCGGTCCCGGCACCCGGCACCCGGCTCCCGGACCCGGTCCCGAATCCCGGCACCCGGCTCCCGGACCCGGTCCCGAATCCCGGCGCCCGGACCCGGTCCCGAATCCCGGCGCCCGGACCCGGTCCCGGCAACCGGCACCCGGCTCCCGGACCCGGTCCCGAATCCCGGCACCCGGCATCCGGCCCCGGCGCGCGAAACGTGTTGCCGCCGCGCCCGCGCGGCCTGGAAAGGGCAAACGCCTTGAATCGGGCGGGACCTCTTCATGATATGAATCTCGCGGACCTCGTCCTCGAGGTTGTCTCCTTGAAGGACGTCGACCGGGAGGGGTGGAAGCGCGTCGCCGGCGCGGCGCGGGAGTCGGTGGCGGAGCACACGTACGGCGTCGCGGCGCTCGCGGCGCTCCTGGGTCCGGACCTGGGGGTCGACGCGGACCGGCTGACGCGGCTCGCGGTGCTGCACGACCTCGCGGAGGTGCGGACGGGGGACATCACGCCGGCGGATGGGATCGCGCCCTTGGAGAAGCGTCGGCGGGAGCAGGCGGCGCTCGCGGCGATGCTCGCGCCGCTCGGGCCCACGCGGGCGGCGGCGCTCGAAGGCCTCGCGGTCATGGATTCGCCGGAGGCCCGCATCCTGAAGCAGCTCGACGCGCTCGAGATGCTCGCGCAGGCGCTCAGGCAGGAGGAGCGCGGCGGCGCTGCGGGCGACCTCGACGCGTTCTGGGCATCGGGCATGAAGAAGCTCGAGCATCCGTTCCTCGTGGCGCTCGGGCTCGCGCTCGAGGCGCGGCGGCCGTGACGAGTCGCGAAACCGCTGCTTACCGCCCCCGGGCGCTCGCGACATGCATGACGGGGCATCGCGGAGCCGTGGCTGGGACGACGCTTACCCTCTTCCTGTTACGGGCGACGGACGTAGCCCGGCGAGCTGCCACACGGAGATTCCGGTCGTCCATCCTCTCCATCGTTCCCAGCGGCACCAGTGACCACGTTGCCCAGGACGTTGCCATTGAGACCGACCTGAAGGCCAAGGATCCCGCGGCCGCCTTGGCCGCCGGCGGCCCAAGCCCATCCTCCGTACCCCTTCTCGCCCTTGGCGCCAGGATAGAGGCAGACGTTGGAAGGGTCGTTCGGGGGTCGATAACAGAAGTTGACCGAGTCGCAGCGTGTGTAGCCGTCACCGTTGCCGAATCGGCCGCCACCACCATCCCCGCCTCGTCCTCCCATGCCTCCCTTGACGTCTCTGTTGACAGGTCCTCCGGCTCCGCCGAGCACGCCCCCAACCCCACCTTGCCCGCCTTGCCCTGTCGCCATTCCGCCGTTACCCCCGTGTCCGCCCCATCCGGCCGGCCGGCCGTCGGTCCGACAAGAGGTGCACGCTATCACGCCGCCTTCGCCTCGGCCGCCATTCCCGCCGTAGACGGCATCCACTGATCCCCCTCGTCCTCCGATGAACTCCCCAGGACCGCCGGATCCGCCTTCGCCTCGCGCATCCTTCCCCTTGCAGGCATCGCGGCCCGGGCCAGTCTGGCTGAAGCTCGGATAGGAGCATCCGCCTGTTCCGTACTGGGTCGGCGCATCGTCCCCAGGCTCTCCCTCACACGGATTCGAAAAGATCCCGACGCAGGCCGCAGCCGAGCCGCCCTCCCCACCGGCTCCGCCCGACGCCTTGCCATTCGCGAACAGCACAGTCGGCACGTGCCCCGGCGGCAAGCTCAGAATCCCCGAGGCGCCCCCCTCTCCACCGGTGGCCCTGATCTCGCCAGGCCCGTACGCGGCGATCGACCCAGCGCGGGCGTGCGCGAGCGCCGAACCCCCGGCGCCACCGTTTCCAAGAATGAGCAGTCCGTTCATCGAAAGGAATCGCGCGTCAAGCACGAGATCGCCGCCGCGTCCGCCGGGCCCCCCCACGGCGACGGGATCCGCGATTCCAGCGTCGAATTCCGCAACCGCGGTTGCGTCCCCCCCGGAGCCACCGTCACCCGAGGCGATGATTCCATCGCCACCGACTGCAATGACGCCGCGCGGCGAATTCAGGATGACCGGCGGCGCATCGCCGCCACGACCGCCCAGACTGAGCGTCGGGAGGGCGCTCGGCGTTCCCGCGAGTCCGTGACCGCCCCAGATTTCCCCTTCGACCGAGATCAAATGATCCGATGTCACGGTCACGGCAGTTCCGGGGGTCGCTTCGATCCGACCTTCGACGATGACCTCTTCCACCCCATGGAGTTCGAAGACGAGATCCGCCGTCACCGTGACCCCCGCGGGGATCGTGATGGACTGGTAGGCGTAGACGCCGGGCGCAGCCACGCCTGAAGAGAACGTGCAACTCGTGGGAATCGTGATTCCGCCATTCGGCACGCACGCTGAGCTGGAACCGGTGACCGGGTTGAGGAGAAGGGTCAGCGGGGTGAGCAGCAACATTGCGACCGTGAGAACGCCCATTTTTCGGTTTTCGTTGGAGTCGGCCATCAGGGCCGTGATGGGCCATGACCGTTTTTTTTTCGGTCGGATGATGACTGGTCAACATTTATATCCTCCGAAGGCCCTTGAGGCGTGTGAATACGCGGTTCCTAGTTGTGATCGTTTCACTGGCCGTTTTTGCCACCACGATCGCTCTTCCCGACGGGGCGCGCGCGACCCATCAGCTCGAAAAAACATAATGCCGGGCGGCAGAGACGAACACGCCCCCCGACGAAGATGGGTATTACACACTCATGTGCACTTTTGTCTGCCTTCCTGGAGCCGTTATCGGCGTGCGAGCCGAGTCGCGAGAGTGGATGAGCGACCTCGTGATCACCGCCACATGTTCGAACATCGTGGTCTCCTGCACCATCCCACATTACGTGGGACCGGGCAATGGAGTCGGGGAATGTTCGGACGATGAGGGATACGTACATACCCCGGGACAGGGCGTCTGCACCGTCAGGACTTACGGGTACCTCCATGGATACTGTTATGCGACGACCCCGAGTGTCCATGCATTCGCGTCAACTGTCACGAGCCACTACGGCGATTCATGCCTCGATACATGTCGGCTCATCCTCGAAGTCGGAGGACAACAGGTTTTCCCATTCGATCAAACGGGAACGACAGTGGCCCAACCGACAGGGACTTGTCTTTCCGGCATCTGCTACGTGGCAGTGCGAGGCACAGGCACGACAATGGGGTGGAAGGGACAGGTCGTAGCGCGATGCGAACCAGGTGGTTCAGCAGTGGCCCATCACAGTGTGAGTGCCGCTCAATGCAGTCGTCGCGCAATTGCTGCGGGCGAACTGCAGATTGCCGGATCGCTTCCGGAAATTATGGCGATACCTGTTGCGCGTGGAACGTGCGTGGACGTTGAACTCCTTCAAGAGGGTTACGCATACGATCCGATCGGGGGCGATTTTGTTCAAGGTGACCCTGCCCGGGATTGGGTTCAAGTTTGCCATTTCCGAGATCTCTTGGAAATTCTTCCCCCGTGATCCTGATGGGTGAAAAATTGAGAATATTCGCGGGCCTTATGATCGGGCTTTCGATGCTACTTTCAACGGTGGGATCGGTCTCGATCTTCGACCCAGATGACGGGGTGTACATCGAAGCGATCGCTCTCGACGCCGTCGATGGCCGAGACATCGTCCTCGCCTATTCGATGCTTTATCCCGCGGCGAATACAATTTACTTGGTGCGAGTCCACAATGGGTCGGTCGGCTCCCACGAACCAATATACCAATTGCAGCACGAACAAACGGTTTCGTCGCGAAATGGCCTGTTCGTAGGAGCTCGGGGGGACGAATACCGCGTTCTCATCGTCCTCGATGAGCCCGCGGAGCCCTCAGGATTCACATCGACGCAAACGATCGTCGTCATAAAGCAAAATGGGGATGGCGTGTGGTCGACAGCCTCCCACCTCATCGGCTTGAGCTGCTGCACTCGAGTCCTGTCCTTTGCTGTCGGGGGCGACGGCACGAGCTATACCTTGATCCAGCAGAGCGGCAGGCTCACCCTGATCACCGAAGCCAATGGTGACTTTGCGCGCACTCACATCGCGAATTCTTCGCCGATGGGCCACGTTTCGGTCGATCAAGACGGGCAGCCTCATGTCTGCTACTCCGATTTAGGAAAAGTCATTGATTGGTCTCCGGCTGGCTCGCATGTACTTTATGAACGCAACCGGGTCGAATCCTTTGATTGCAATTTCATTGTTACAAGAGCGGATCTGAAATGGGGGGTCTTTGCCGCCCTCCCGAAAGTTGGCGGCAGTTGCCTCACCCCCCTTCCTTGCCTATCCCCACCTGACTCTGGCAAGCTCATCGTGTTTTCACAGGATGGCCAGGAGACATCCATCGTGGCCACGAATCTGAGCTACTGGACAACGCCGCAGCTCAGTGAGTCGCCGATGGGCCGCCGGCTCATCATGAACTATTATCCGACATCGGAGAGCTTCAAGAATACGATCTTGGAATTCCGAGACGACGGCCTCGTGGAAGTTGCGCGCGCGCCGACTTGGTCTTGGTTGCCGAGATCCAATATTATAGAACCGGTCGTTTTGCATGAGGTGTATGGCCAAGACGGTTATGAGGCGCGCCTCGTCCGGATTCCAGATTCAAGATGAGGTTGAGACTCCATGGCAGCAAGAGTGGCTGGAGGGACCCTGATGGCTTGGAAAGCTTCATGTTTCAACAAATGGACGTACGAGGCGATGGCATCGGCCATTCACATGAAGCGAGCGTCAGCATCCTTTCTTGCCATCATCCTTCTCGTTTGCACGCAGGGTCCGACCGCTTCCGCGTCTCCATCGAGCTTCATGGTCATCGAAGAATCGTAGGGCGAGGAAACCCAAGCGGCGACGATCCTTCGGATTCAATCTGAGCAGTCTGAACGGACCATTGTGAGAATATGCACGACCCCCGAGTACTGGACGGAAGGCCTGCGGGGTTGGTCCTTCCTGCAGTATCGCGTCGAGGCGGGTGAACTGACTGCTGCTTTCGCCATGAGTGAACTCTTTGGGTCACACGAACGCGTCGAACCACGGATTTTCGTCAGGGGCTCGGCCGGCGAGAGCATCGAATCTGGGCCGATCGTCCTGGACGCCGCGGTTTGGAAGGCCTGCAGGACGATCACCATTTTCGCGAGCGAGCCGCGAACCACCGACGACGTCTATGTGTTTGCGAGCCGCCATGTTCCGATCCGATGGTCAATTGAAGAGCGTGTCGTGGGGTCCGCCAACCCGGTGGTGGCCTGGCGCCACGAGACGGACGTCGTGAATGTCGCGGATCTCGAATCCTTTTCGGGCCCCCTCGCCGTCGCGAGCAGCCCGACCCTCGTCCTGGGGCCGACGAGCCACCAGGCGTCCGTCGGCGGCCACCTGAGTAGCATGATCGAGCACGGGATCTACGGAACCTTCGGTTTTGGGGACTTCACTCCGGCGGCGGGCGAATATCACGTCGAAGGTCCGCAGGGGGAACGCTTCGAATCGTGCTTCGAGTATCGTTCCGAAGGTCTCTGCAAATCCCCTGAGGGGTCGTGGACGAGCGAACAATTCGCCAGTCCACACGCGGGCCGCTACGTGTTCAAGCCGTCGGTGGCCGTGGGGCCGAGCCATGAGGATCGGTTGGGGGCCATCTGGATCGACGCCCCGATGCCGCCCGGCGTGACGGTCCCGGCGCCCTCCTCGGCGCTGCCGCCCATCACGTGAGGGGCCACCCTTCGCGCGCCTCGGGCGTCGTGATCACCCTCGCCGCGCCATGATGCGCTCCATCTCCGCGATCTCCTCGCGCTGCGCCTCGATGATGCGTCGGCAGAGGTCCTCGATCTGCGGATCGGTGAGCGCGGCCTCCTGGCACATGTGGATCGCGCGCGAGTGGTGCGGGATCATGGATCGGAGGAAGGCCTCGTCGCCCACGGCGGCCTCGAAGCGGCCGGCGGCGAAGGCGCCGACGAGGAGCAGGCCGAAGGCGACGTAGAGGGCGAGATTCAGGCGGCGGTCCGGGAAGCTGCGGCGCATCGTCGTGAGCATGATGAGGCCCATCGCGGCGACCATGGAGAGCGAGATCCAGAACACGCTGAGGCTGAGGTCGAAATGGTCCGGACGGTCGATCTGCGAGAACGCGAGGAAGTACATCACGACCAGGCTCGCGGCCAGGCTCGCCGCGAGGCGGCCGTACATCGCCGTCGGCATGAAGAGCGGGTCCGATTCTCCAGGGCAGAGGGGTTGCGGCGCAGCGATCGATCCGGCCGTGCGCGGTTCGGATCGAGCGTCGCGCCGCACGGCGCCCCGCATCGATCCCGCCCCCGAAACCTTCATATGACCCCCCCGATATAGGCGCGCTGCTCCCGTAGAAGAGCCTCTCGCAGGGCTCGACGCGCTCTTTGGACGCGGGACTACGGAGGTTCGCATTCCATGGTCGATCGCAAGGACATCTCGGCCGCCATCAAGGCCGCCCTCGAAGCCGCGCCCGAACGCAAGTTCCCGGAGAGCGTCGAGATCGCGTTCAACCTCAAGAACGTCGATCTGTCGATCCCGAAGAACCGCGTCGACGAGGAAATCCAGCTCCCGAAGGGCCGCGGCCGCACCCCCAAGGTGGCCGTCTTCGCGGGCGGCGAACTGGCGGTCAAGGCCAGGAGCGTCGCCGACCTCGTCGTCATGCCCGAGCAGATCGAGGAGCTCGCGGGCGACAAGCGCAAGGCGCGCAAGGTCGCGAACGACGTGCAGTTCTTCGTCGCCGAGGCGCCCCTCATGCCGACGATCGGCCGCACGCTCGGTACGGTCCTCGGTCCCCGCGGCAAGATGCCGCGCCCGATCCCGCCCGCGGCCGACCCCGCGGGCCTCGTGAACGCGCTCAAGAACACGGTGCGTGTCCGCTCCCGCGACCGCCGCACGTTCCACACGCCGATCGGCGTGCGGACGATGTCCGTCGACGACCTCACGGACAACGCGGCGCTCGTGATCGACCGCGTGACGAAGAAGCTCGAGCGCGGCACGTTCAACATCGCAAGCATCTACGTGAAGACCACCATGGGCCCGGCCCATGAGGTCAAGGTGGTGTAGGCCATGGCTCACGTTGCGAAGTGGAAGAAGGACGAGGTCAAGAGCCTCGTCGACATGCTCCGCGCGAACCCCGTCATCGGCGTCGCCCAGGTGGACGGCATCCCCTCGGCGCAGATGCAGACGATGCGGAAGAACCTCCGCGCGGACGCCACCATCAAGATCGCGAAGTCGACGCTCCTGCGCATCGCGCTCAAGGAGCTCGAGAAGGAGCGGCCCGGCGCCGCGAAGCTCGCGGACGCGATGAACGGGTCCACGGCGCTCATCGCGACGAAGATGAACCCCTTCAAGCTCTACAAGCGCCTCGAGCAGTCGAAGACGAAGGCCCCCGCCCGCGGCGGCGAGACGGCCCCGAGCGACATCGCGGTCGAGAAGGGCGAGACCCAGTTCAAGCCCGGCCCGATCGTCGGCGACCTGCAGAAGGCGGGCATCCCCGCGAAGATCGACAACGGCAAGGTCGTCATCTCCGCGAACAAGGTCCTCGTGAAGGCCGGCGAGAAGATCAAGCCGGAAGTCGCGACGATGCTCACGCGCCTCGAGATCTTCCCGCTCATCGTCGGCATGGACCTCAAGGCCGTCCACGAGAACGGCACGGTCTTCGGCCGCGACGTGCTCGCGGTCGACGAGGACGCGATCCTCGCGGAACTCGGCGCGGCCGCGCGCGGCGCCCTCGGCGTCGCCCTCGAGGCCGGCTGGGCCACGAAGCAGACCATCGTCCCCCTCATCGCCAAGGCGCAGCGCGAGGCGCTCGCGGTCGGCGTCGAGGCGGCGCTCCCCGAGAAGGGCGTCATCGACCTCGTCGTCGCGAAGGCGTACCGCGAGATGCTCGCGGTCGCCCGCAAGGCGCCCGAGGCGGCGGACGACGAGCTCAAGGCGGCCCTGTCCGCGGCTCCGGCCGCGGCGGCGCCTGCGGCCTCGTCCGGCGGCGCGAAGAAGGACGAAGAGAAGGAAGAAGAGAAGGGCGCCTCCGAGGAAGAGGCCATGGCCGGCTTGGGCGCGCTCTTCGGCTGACGATCAAACCCCGATGAAGAAGTAACGATTAGGAGGTAGAAAAAAATGGAATACGTGTACAGCGCCCTGCTCCTGCACTCGGCTGGCAAGAAGGTCGACGAGGCCGGCGTCACCGCGGTCCTCAAGGCCGCCGGCGTCGAGGCGAACGAGGCCCGCGTGAAGGCCCTCGTCGCCGCCCTCGACGGCGTGAACATCGACGAGGCCATCAAG
>DATLGO010000013.1 GCA_035540375.1 Candidatus Thermoplasmatota archaeon | reverse complement strand
CTCACGATGCGCTCGAGCTTGCCGTCCACGTAGAGGGCGCGGATGCGGCGGTCGCCGCGGACCTCGATGACCTCGTGGCGGCGGGGCGTCACGCTTCGAGGACGCCCAGGGGCCTCAAATAGGTTGTCGGGACGCCAACGCGGCGAGGTGCCCTTTCAAGGCTTCCAGGGCGAGCGCCCGGTCCGCCGGGTACGTCGCCACCTTCGCGCGCACGAGGATGGCGTCCTCGTCCGAGGCGACGACGAGGCGGCCGAGGTAGGCGTCCTGTTTCGCGAGGCGCAGGTGGAACACGCCGTCCTCGTCCATCCGGCGGTCGCACTCCTCCGCGAGCCGCGCCGCGAGGCCCGCCTCCGCGAGGCGTTCGAGGAGCCGTCGCGCGGCGCCCGACTTGAGGCTGAGTTCGAGCGCGAGGATGACGTTCTTGTGGTGCCCCTCGAGCGCCTCCTCCTCGGGCGCTTCGTCCACGCCCGCCGCGAACGCGAGCGCCTGCTTCACGCGCGCGCGGTCCTCCGTCGCGTGGGCGAAGGCGCGGACGGTCATCCAGTGGAACTTGGGCGCGGGGGCCACGCGCCTGCGATGGCGTCGCGGGAGAAAAGGCTAGCCGAGCCGGAATGACAGACAAAAAGCCTGATCGCCTCCCGCGCTTCGCGCGGGAGGCGGTCGGACGCCGCGCACATGCGCGGCCGTCCCTTCCGGCGACCGACGTCCCACATTCAGGCGGGGGGCCGGAGCCCTCGCGCCGAAGGCGCGAGGGCGGAGCGCCCCCCTTGAACGTCGGGCGCCGCTACTGCCGCTTGTTGTCGTTCGCGCGGATCGACGGGCGGTTCTTCTCGGTGCCGATGCCCTTCTTGTGGAGGCCGCGGCCCTTGCGACCGGCGCTCGTCTTGCCGCGGTAGACGCGGTTCGTGTTGCCGGGGTGCGCGATCCAGCTGATCTTCGGATCGTTCTTGATCACCGGGTGCACGGGGTCCACGAGGATGACCTCGTAGAACTTGTGCTTGCCGTCCTGGCCGACCCAGTAGGAGTTCAGGACCTCGAGGTTCGGGAAGCGCTTCTGGACGCGCTCCTCGCCGATGCGCTGGATGGACTTCGACGCCGAGATGCTCGCGACACCGAAACCGACGGCCTTGCGGCGGCGGCTCGGGCGCTCCTTGCGAAGACCGCCGCGGCGGACGCGCACGCGGGCCATGACGTAGCCCTGCTTGGCGCGGTAGCCGAGGCTGCGGGCGCGGTCGATGCGGGTCGGGCGCTCGATGCGGACCACGACGGACTCGCGGCGCCACGCCATGAGGCGCTGCTGGCGGATCTCGAGGTGGTCGGCGTCGTTGTACTTCTTCCAGGCGTCACGGACGTAGCCGTAGAAGCTCTTGGCCATGATGTTCACTTCCGCCGATCTTGTCGATTCACCGCGAAGCGGCACATCTCGAAAGGGCGCGGGGGTCCCGGTCGCGCTTCCATGGAAGCGTTCGCGGGCCGCGCGTCGGCATCCGCCCCACGCGCCCGCCCCTATATAACCTCTCGGACGCGGGGCGCGCGGTCAACCGTCCCCTGGGGGCCTGCGGGCGACGCGCCCGTCGGGGGTGACGACCACCCTGCCCTCCTCCCGGAGGGCCCGGAGGTGGTAGTGAAGGAGCTGACGCGAGCACGCGAGGGTCGCCGCGAGGTCGGGCCGCCGCATGGAGCCGCCTGCGGCGTCGAGCGCGCGCAGGATGTCGTCGCGCGTCCCGCGGCCGCTCGGCTCGGCTTTCGCGGGCGCGTCGCCGATCGCGTAGAAGCGACGCTTGTTCCCATCGCGGCGCGACGTGACGATGCCATGCCGCTCGAGCCGCGCGAGGTGGTGGATGAGCGCGCCCGTGCGGAGCCCGGCGCGCCGCTTGATCTCGTTGAAGTGGAGGCCCGGCTCGCCCGCGACGAGCGCGAAGAGGCGAGCGCGCTGCGGGTGGTCGAGGAGGCGCGCGGGCGGCGTGCGCGAGTAGAGCGCCGCGAGGAAGGCGGCCGTCTTCCAGCGACGGTCCGCGTCGCCGAGGGCGCGGTGGAGCCCGGCGCCGAGAAGGGCGACGGCGAGGATCGCGAGGATCGGCGGGGCGGGGGCGGGCGGCGCCGCGGTGAACGGACGCGCCTGCGTCGCGAGATGGCTCGCGTCGGCCGCGTCGAGGTCGACGGGATCGGAGACGGCGAGGGCGACGCGCGCGGCGGCGCGGTCGGAGCGCACGACCGCCTCCCCCTCGACGGCCTCCCGGGCGGGTTCGACGTGGAGCCACGCGGCGGCTTCCCCGCCCGCGGGGACCGTGAGGATCTCGGGATCGAGGCGCGCGCTCCACCCCGGCGGCGCCTCCACGATGAGCGAAACGCCCGCCGGTGACGCGCCGGGATTGCGCGCGACGACCCGCACCGCGCCCATGCCGCCCGCCGGGACGCGGACGATGGCCACGTCGATCTCGAGGAGCGGATCGCGCGGGGGCGGCGCGTCCCTCGCGCCATCGGGCGGCGTCGAGGCGGGCGGCGGGGTCGGGCGAGGTAGCTCCTCGCGGGCCGCTCCGTCGCCCTCGGCGCTCGCGCCTTCCGCGCCGTGGCCCTCCGGCGCGCGCGGGCCGTCGACCACGAGGTCCGCGAGCGCGGTCGCGTTCGCGAGGCGTCCGTCGTCCGAGAGGCCCCGCGCCGCGAGCGAGATCCGGTAAGATCCGCTCGCGTCGTCCGGCACGCTCACCCAGAGGACGATCGTGTCGCGCCCCCCTTCGCCGAGGGCGAGCGACGCCGGCCGCGGATCGATGATCCATCCGGTCGGCCCGCGCGCGGATGCCGTCACGGTCAGCGGCGCCGCGCCTGCGTTCTCGATCGCGAACGGAATCGCGACGCGGGCGCCCGGGTCGGCGTTCCTCACGGCGCGCGGGCCCTCGAGGCGAAGGGCGAGCGCGGGCGGCTCGGGGGGCTCTGGCGCCCGAGGAAGCGCGATGAGGTCGAACAACGCCGTGTCGTTGCCCGGGAACGGCGCGCCTTCGGCGCTGACCCGGAGCGTGGCGTTCCCGCCCGTCGCGTTTTCAGCGCGCTCGACGACGAGCGTCACGTTCGCGAAACCTCCGGGGGCGAGCGCGAAGGATCGCGGAGCGGCCTCGGCCCGCCATTCGACCGGGTTCGAGAGGAGGAGCTCGAGGTTCACGGTCTCCTCGAAAGGATACTCGTTGCGGACCTCGACGACGAAGGCGGCGCGGCCTCCGGGCTCGAGCGCGACGCCGTCCGCGTTGCTCGCGAGCCGGATCGCGCCCGCGGGCGTCGGGCCCACGGCGGAGGCGAGGGGCGCAAGCAGGAGGAGGGCGGCGAGCAGAGCCACGTGCGGCGGGGGTCGGAGCACGGCTGTCACGGCGGTCCCTGTCGGGGGAGGTCTTCAACTCATTTGTACGATCTTGACGCGCGTCGGTCCATGACCCGCGCATGGCCGGGGGTGGGGGGAGTCCGACCTCCCGCCTGAGGCGACGCCGCGCGCGGCCGCATCAATCGTCTGGAA
This sequence comes from Candidatus Thermoplasmatota archaeon, assembly GCA_035540375.1. Lineage (NCBI taxonomy): Archaea > Methanobacteriati > Thermoplasmatota > Thermoplasmatota archaeon. The sequence goes on along the minus strand of DATLGO010000013.1, from coordinate 21,556 downwards.
CGACTTTGACAACGTATCCGGCAAACAACCGTCGCCATTATTGCTTGCTACGTCGTCGTCGCCCCGCATGCCGAACGTCGAGCCAACCCGCGCAGGGGGCGCGCCGCCGTGAACGGTCTTTTCCTCTACGTCGGCGACCGCGTGCGCGACGTCTCGAGCGTCCACGCCGAAGCCTTCCGCCTCACGCCGTCCATCCTGCAGGCCTCGTGGGCGGGCTCGCGCGCGCTCGTCTCCGTCTTCCACCACGAAGAAGGGCTGAACGCGGGCGCCGCCGTTCACGCTGCGCGCGACGAGGTGCGGTTCATCCAGGGGTACTTCGCCGACCACATCGGCCGCGTCGACCGGGCCTCGGACCCGCTCTTCGACCGCGTCCTCGGACCCGGGACGCCGCCGCACGGATCGTTCAACGCGGGGCGTCTCGACCTCAGGGCCCGGACGATCGAGATCCGGAGCGACGCGGTCGGGACGCTTCCGCTCTACGTGTATCGGGGCTCGCGGGAGCTGTTCGTCTCCACCCGTGTCGACGCGATCGCGAGCGCGGCCCTCGAACCCCTCACCCCGAATGCGCGCGCGGCGCTGGACATCCTGACGGTGGGGTGCGCGCTCGCGGGCGAGACGCGCTACGAGGAGGTCACGCTCCTGCCTCACGCGCTCGACGCCGTCGTCGACGTCGATTCCGCCCGGGTCGAAGTTTCCTCGACCTGGTCCCCGGCATGCGGCGCCGCTTCCGAGTCGGGCCTCGGCGAACGCGCCGACGTCATCCACCGCGTCCTGGGAGCGGCGGTCGCGCACGGCGCGCTCGCGCCGCCCGAGCGCGTCTTCCTCGGCCTGAGCGGCGGCATGGATTCGCGGACGGTGTACGCCCTCGCGCCTCCCGGCCTGCGCGTCTACACGATGGGCTTCGGGGGATCGCCCGAGCGCCGCTTCGCCGCAAAGGTCCTCGCCGCCGCGCCGAAGGCGTCGCGATCGGACGCCCTCGAGATCACGCCCGATCTCGTCGCGCGCGGCTTCGACGACGGGATGCGGCAGATGGACGGTCACGGGACGACGCGCATCGGATACGCGCCCGTCCTCTTCGCGCGCTTCCGCGCGGAGGGGGCGCGGGCCATGTACGACACGCTCCCGGCCGACGCGACGCTCGGGGGAAGCTACATCTCGAAACCCTACGGGCGGCCCTCGACGTTCCTCCGGGATCTCGCCACGGGCGCGCGCGAGACGCCCTTCGGCCCCGGCTCGAACGCCCGGCTCGCCGCGCGCGTCGCCGAAGCGATCCTGTACGAGACCCCCGCCGAGGTCCGCTCGCGGCTCGGCGACGTCGTCGACCGACATGCCCGGGCGCGCGGGAAGCGTCTCGTCGACCTTGCGCTCCGAGTCGCGCCGCGACCGGTCTACGAGGAGAATCTCTCGGACGTGCTGAACCTCTTCGTCGGCGCGTGGCGCGGGGCCCTGCGAAGCGCCGCGAACGTCAACCGGGCCTACGTCGATACGAGCTTTCCTTTCCTCGATCGCGCGGTCGTCGACGCCTGCCTCGCGACGAGGCCATCGCAACGGAGCTGGCGTCGCGTGTATCGCGCCCTGTATCGTCGGCACCTGCCCGCGTTCGCGCGCATTCCCGCCACGAGCACGGGCCACGCCCGGCCGAGCGCCTCGACGGCGCGCATCGTCGCGCGCACCTACGCGGAGGCCGCCCTGCGGCGCTTCGGAGCCTGGCCCGCGCGGCGCAGTTACGTGGACTACGCGGGGTGGTTCGAACGCGAGACCCGTTTCAGGGAAGCCGTATCGGGAGGCGACGGCGCCTGGAGCACCTGGAGCGCGGCCCTGCGCCAGGCGACGCTGAACCGGTGGGCCTTCGAGCCGAAGCATCTCGAGTCGGTGACACCGTGAAAATCACCTTCCTCGGCCACGCCGGATTCCTCGTGGAGACCCGCCGCGCCGTCCTCGCGATCGATCCGTGGCTTTCGCCGGGGGGCGCGTTCGACGGGGCCTGGTTCCAATTCCCCCGCAATCATCATCTCGCGCCCGTCGTGGCCGAAGCCCTCGAGGATTCCGGGCGGGAAAGGGTCCTGTACCTCAGCCACGAGCACAAGGATCACTTCGACGAGCCTTTCCTCAGGAGCCTTCCGGTGCGCGATCTCACGCTGCTGCTGCCGAGGTTCCGGCGAAACGCGCTCGTGGAATCCCTCGAGGACCTGGGCGCGCGCGAGCTGATCGTTGCGGGCGATCGCGAGCGCGCGACGATCGGCGACCTCGAGATGAGGCTCTTCATCGAGGACAGCGAGCTCAGCAGGGATTCCGCCCTTCTCGTCCGCGCGCCCGGGGGAACCTTCCTGGACCTCAACGACTGCAAGATCTTCGACGCCCTGCCCGGGATCGCCCGCGAGGAAGGCGCGATCGACGCCTTCGCCTGCCAGTTCTCGGGGGCCACGTGGCATCCGACATGCTACGAATATCCTCCCGAGCGCTACAGAGCCATCTCGCGGAGCAAGAACCGGTCCAAGTTCGAGACCGTGGCGCGCGCGCTTGAATCCCTGAAGCCGCGCGTCTACATTCCCTCCGCCGGGCCGGCCTGTTTCCTCGATCCCGACCTTTTCCACCTCAATTTCGAGGAGGATTCGCCCTTCCCCAGATCCGATGCGCTGCGGGCCTACCTCGAGGACCGGCTTCCCTCGTCGATCGCGGCCTGGCGGGAGATGATGCCGGGCGACGTGCTCGACGTCGAGACCGCGTCCGTGGAACCCCTGGGGTCGGAAAGGGTCGACGCATTGAACGTGCGGGCCTATCTCGAACGCTACGCGGAGGATTATCGCCCGTGGTGGGCCCTGCGACGGCGCATCACGGAGGCCGGGGCGCGGGAGGTCCTCGAGGCGCTGAGGTCCGAGCTCGCCCTGAAGCTGGAGACGTTCGAGCTTGCGGCGCGCGTCCCCGTTCCGCTCATCTTCGGGCTCTCCGATCATCCGGCCGAGGTCGTGCGGGTGGACTTCGCCCGCGGAAGCGTCGACGTCACGGATGCGCGGCTCCCGCCCGAGCACTATCGCATCTCGGCGCCCTCGCGGGAGGTGGCCCGGGTCCTCGCGGGCAGGATCACCTGGGAGGATTTCTCCCTCACCTTCCGCATGAGGCTCGGCCGCGCGCCGGACGTGTACCATACCTTGCTGCAGGGCTTCCTCATCCTCGAGCGCGAGGACCTCGCCCATTTCTGCGCCCGCGTCCTCGACCTCGAGTCGAAGAAGGAGCGGCTCGTGGTCGAAGGCGGAGGCCGCCGCTACGTCGTCGACCGCTATTGCCCCCACAGCGGGGCCGACCTGTCGACCGCGTGGATCGAGGAGGGACGGTTCCTCACGTGTCCCCGCCACCGATGGCAGTTCGACCTCCAATCGGGCGGCGGCTGCCTCACGAACAAGACGAGCATCCGCGCCTGCGCGCTCGACGACGACTGATCACGCCGCGGCGCCGAGCATGCGCTCGAGGTCCGCGCGCAGCGGCTTGACGTCGAGCCCGTCGCCGAGGTCGAGGTCGCGCGCGAGGTCCTCGCACTTCGGCGCGGAGCCGCGCTTGAAGAGGTCCTTGAGGAGCCGACCCGCGCCGGGGTCGTGCCACCAGCGGTCGCCGAACTTCTCCTTCAGGCTCGCGCGGAGCATCGCCTCGAAGAGCCAAGCTCGGAGGTAGGCGGTGCCGTAGAGGCCGTCCGTCTCGAGGTAGTCGATGTCGCGCGCCTTGTAGAGGAGCGCGCTCGTCATCGAGCGCACGTACTTCTCCTTCGCGCCCTCGAGGCCGCGGCGCTTCGCGAGCCAGTGGTCGTAGGCGAGCGCCCCCGAGTAGTAGCGGAGCGAGCGCAGCTCGAACGTGCCGATGTGGTCGAGGAGCTCGGGCACCTTGTCCTTCGGCACGCGGGCGTTCTCCTCGAGCCAGGCGGGGTCGCGAAGGAGGTTCTCGAACAGGAACGCGTACGTCTCGGTGACGCCGTACTCTCCCATCGTGCGGTCCTCGTACGGAAGGCTCGCGTCCGTGTACGCGAAGTGCACGGCGTGGCCGGACTCGTGCATGAGGCTCCGCCAGTCGTCGAAGCCGCCCATGGGGTAGGTCACGAGGCGGATGTCGCTCGGCACGCGGACCGGATAGAGGAACGCGCGCGTCTGCTTGCCGGGACGCGCCTCGAGGTCGAGCGTCACGTTGGGCAGGGTGTCGAGGTTGAGGCCGAGCGCCTTGTGCGTGCGGAAGCACGCCTTCACGAGCTCGTCGCGCGGGAACCAGCCGTCGAAGTGCGGCGCGCGGCGGATCGGGGCGAAATCGTGGCCTTCGGCTTCGGCAAGCGGGATGCCGAACGCCTTCCGGAGGCGGTCGTCGAAGGCGTCGCGGTAGAGCGACTTCGTCGTGCGGAGGAGATCCCTCGTGACCGTCTCGAGTTCCTTGAGGCTGAAGCCCTTGACGCTCTCGAACTGCTTCGCCTCGCTCGGCTGGCCCAGGTCGTCGCGGACGTACGCCTCCGTCTCGTGGATGAGGCGCTCGCGACGCGGGATGAGCTCTTTCACGCGCACCGCGTCCTCGGCGGCGCGCCACGCGCGGCGGCGCTCGCGGTCCGGCTCGTTCAGGACCAGCGCCGGATAGTCGCGGTACGGCTTCGTCGCGCCGTTCGCGGTGATGGTCGCGCTGGATTCGATGTTCGAGAGCTCGTCGCTCGCCTTCTGGAAGCGCTCCCCGACGACGGTCCCGAGGAGGTCGTATTCGAGGTAGCGGAGAAGCCGCGCGTCCTCGCCGCGGCCTTCGCGCTCGGCGCGCTTGCGCTCCGCCGTCACGTCCGTGAGCGCCTTCTCGGTCGCGAGCCCGGCGTGCTCGGCGAACACGGGTCCCGTGTCGAGCTGCTTGAGCTCCCCGACGAGGTTCCGGTAATAGAGATCCGCCAGGCTGCAGCCCAGCTCTTCGAGCCCCCGCCGGGTGCGGGTGAGGTCCGTCCGCGCCGCGCTCATCGGGGGGCCGATGGGGGGTTAGGCTTCTTACGCCTTTCGAGAAGGGGTACCTTGGGGTCCGGGGCGTTCAGCGGTGCACTCCGTGACACGCGTTGGACTCCTCCCCCGGCGCCATGGGGCTGCCGCCCCCTGGACCCCCGTCCGGACCCGCGTTCGATTGTCGAACCCACGTGACTTTACGCGCGCCCTTCGCGTGCGGCGCGGGGGTCCCCTCGCGGCTGCCTCTCGCAACGGCCTGACGTGTGACCGAGCGCGAATACCCGCTGCGGACCCGGACCCGGACCCGGTCCCGGTCCCGACGCCCGGACCCGGTCCCGACGCCCGGACCCGGTCCCGACGCCCGGTTCCCGGCACCCGGTCCCGTGTCCCGGCCCCGGTTCCCGACGCCCGGTCCCGGCACCCGGCTCCCGGTTCCCGACGCCCGGTCCCGGCACCCGGCTCCCGGTTCCCGGCGCCCGGTCCCGACGCCCGGTTCCCGGCGCCCGGTCGCGGTTCCCGGCCCGGAAGGATGGGGATGTCAGGGGCGCGGCCGCTGAGGCCGCGAAAGGAGGTGTAAAAGGCAGCAGCCCATCCGTCCCGGGTGTTGCTGGAGAGAGCCCGCGTGGAGAGCGCGGGGCTCGGTGTGGTGTTGCCGTGTCGGGGACGGATGGGCCGTGTGTGCAAGCCTTGTGTGGCCTTGGGGGCTTTAAATGGAGTTTCGTGAACGCCTGTCTGCATTGCGGGACCCTTCAGGGTCCGGGGCGCGGGCGGGCGGCCTCGGCCGAGGGCTGCGCCGCCCCCGTCGCGAGCCACGCGCGCCCGTCGGCCTCGCCGCGCGCGAGGGCGCGGGCGACGGCGTCGGGGTCGCGCGTGAAGCGCGAGAGGCCGAGGGGGGTCGCGGGGCGCACGATTGAGACCGCGACGCCCGCGGGCGGGCGCTCGGCGAGCGCCACGGCGCGGGCGTGGTTCTCGTGGTGGCGGGCGACGAACGGCGCGAGGGCGGGATAGCGGCGCGCGATCAGCTTGACGGCGAAGCGCGGCTCGGGCTTGCGCGACCCCGCCGGCCGGTTGAGGACGCACACGACGCGGTCGTGCCTGTCCGCGATCGCGCGCGCGATCGGGATCGGGTCCGTGACGCCGCCGTCCACCCAGCGGCGGCCGTCGATCTCGACGGCAGGCCCGGAGGCGAGCGGCATGCGGCCGGTGGCACGCAGCCACGCGAGGACGGGGCCCGCGCGCAGGTCGACGTAGCGCGTCTCCCCCGTCTCGGCGTCGGTCGCGGTCACGACGACGGGGTGCGGGGCCTTCGCGAGGGCGGCGATGTCGAGCGGATGCTCGCGGGCGTACACGATGTCGAAGAGAGCGTCGTGGTCGAGGAGCGGGCCGCGCCCGAGAAGCCACCGCCGGTAGGAGAGGATGCGCCGGTCCGCGACGTAGCGCCAGCTCGCGGCCGCGAAGCGCGCCTGGCCCGCGCTCCACCATGCGGCGAGGGCGCCCCCGGCGCTCGTGCCGTACACGGCGTCGAACGCGAGTCCGGCGTCCTCGAAGGCCGCGAGGACGCCGTTCGCGTAGGCGGCGCGCATGCTGCCCCCCTCGATCACAAGCGCCCGGGTCACGGGGGGCGATCGGCCGGCTTCCGCATAAGGCGCGCGGAAAGCCTGATGCGGGAAGCGCGCGTCGGGGATCGCGTGACCGTTCCCCAGGTCCGTCCGCGCGACGTCGCCGACCGCCGCGCCCGAGGCGAGGCGTTCGTCCTCCTCGACGTGCGCGAGCCGTTCGAGCTCGAGCTCGCCCGCGTCGGGGGCACGCTCGACATTCCCATGAATACGATTCCCGAGCGCCTGGCGGAGATCCCGAAGGACCGCGACGTCGTGGTCATGTGCCACCACGGGGGCCGGAGCGGCGTCGTCGCCGCGTGGCTCGCGAAGCAGGGCTACCGCGCCTCGAACCTCGCGGGCGGCATCGCCGCGTGGGCGCGCGACGTGGACCCTGACGTGGGAAGCTACTGAAAGGACGGGAAAAGAGGTGGGGGTCGCGGCGGCCTCGCCGCCGCGACCTTGATCGTTCTACCGCGGAAGCGGCTTCGGGTGCTCGAGGCCGAGCGTCGAGAGGACGCCCTTGTCCGCGAACAGGCTCAGACCCGAGTCCATGATCGCGACGCCGATCTCCATGTCGCGGCTCTGGAAGTCCGTCTGGAAGGGCTGCGCCGTGCAGCCGTTCCTCGGGGTGCATCCGTCCGTGAAGGCCACGTAGAAGCGGCCATCCTGGTCGCGCGTCATGTCCATGAAGTCGAGCAGGTTGCGGCACCGCTTCGGTCCGCCGCCGCCCCCGTTCAGCCACACGCAGCCGACCTGGATGGGGTCCTCCTCGGGCGACACCATCTGCGTCACGAACGTCGGGTTCTCCGCGTCCGCGTCGTAGCTCGTCGTCACGTAGAGGTGCCAGTTCGTGCCGGGCCAGACGGTGCCCGGGTGCGAGGGGATCTCGGGGTCCTGCGGGTCGCGGCTCGCGAGGTAGGCCATCGCGATGCGGCCGTTGTCGCCGCTCGTGATGACGGTGAACACGCTCTTCACGTGGTCCTGCGGGCTGATCCGGAAGACGTCGCACGTCTGGAACTTGTCCTTGGTGCGGAGCAGGTGGATGTGCTCGTCGTCGCGGAAGAGCATGTACGCGGTGCCGTCGGGCGTGACCGTGATGTCGGGGTCGATCTCGGTCTGCGAGTAGCCCGGGGCGCAGCGGCGCGTGCTCCACGTGAAGCCGTTGTCCTCGGTGACCGCGACTTCGACCTCGCGCTTGCAGTTGCCGAAGCTCCCGCCCGGCACGACGACCGTGCCGTCGGGGAACGCCGCGGGGTGACCGTTGATCGATCCGCATCGCGACTCGGCGAGCACCAAGCGGGACCACGTGAACGTGAGGCCGCCGTCGAAGCTGACGTCGCACCAGGTGCCTTCCTTGAGGATCGCGTTGTAGCAGAGGTAGAACACCGTCGGATAGACGGGCGCGGGGATCGGCAGCGCCTTCGGCCCGTGCTTCGCCGTCATGATCTTCTGGTGGTCGAACGTGTAGGGCACGGGGGCCGTGCAGGCGAAGGGCCGCTCGGTCCACGTGTCGCCATCGTTGTCGCTCCACGCGAGGTATTGGCAGGCGACGGCCGGGTGCATGTGGCTCACGAACACGCGGTCCGTGATCGGGTCGACCCAGAGCATGGGATCCGCGGTGTCCCAGCGGTCCTCGGTGACCGGGACGCGGGGCGTCGTGAACTCGTGGACGATCTGCCACGTCTTGCCGTGGTCGCGCGAGCGGCGGACCTCGTCGAACGTGGTGACGAACACGCTGTTCTTCTTCGTGACGCCGATGTTGGGCTCGGCGCCGCCGCCGTTCACGAGCTGCTCGACCGCGCGCGGGAGCACGCTCGGATCCGAGAGGGCCGCGGGGGCGACCGTCTCGTTCGCCGTCGCGTTCAGGATGACGTGCGGACGGAACGTGAGCTGGAATTCGTTCTCCGTCGCCTCGACCTGGGTCGAAAGCTGCGAGAGCGGCAGGGGTTCGTTGGTCAGGCAGCCGCTCAGCACGGCCACGCTCACGAGCGCGCCGACGAGCGCGAGGCTCATCTTAGATGTCAAGGTCGGGCACCTCCTCCTTTTCGATCTGCTTGCGACGTTTCATGCGGGACGCGCCGGCCGAGACGCCGACGACGACCACGAAGGCGAGCGCGAAGACGGCGATCACGGGCCACGCCGCGGTCAGGGACTCCCAGGCCCGCGTGCCCGCGCCCGCCGTCGAGGCCGCCTGGAGCGTCTCGAACGTGGCGGTGCCCGGCGACGCGCCGAGCACGAGCGGGGGCTCGATGCCTTCGTCGACCGAGGGGAAGCCCCAGTCGAGCGTGCCGTTCGTCCCCTTGAGGCGGAGGATCTGCGGCGTCGTCGTCTCGGTGATCCCGTAATACTCGAAGACGCCGTCGCCGGACGGGTACGAGTAGCGGGAGACGGACCAGACCGTGAAGTGGAAGTTCACGAGCAGGTCTTCCGCCGTCGCGTTCGCCGAGGCGAGTCCGTGGAATCGCAGGTTCGGGAACGCGCCCGCCGAGCTCGACGACTGGATGGCGAGGAGGCGGCGCGACCAGAGGCTCTGCGCCGTCTGCGCGTCGTACACCGTCATCCAGAGGTCGTTCATGTCCCCGCTCACGATCACGAGGTCCTCCTTGCCGTCGCCCGTGACGTCGTCGACGCGCGCGGGCACCGCGAAGGCGCCCACGTTCTCGACCACGTTCATGGACTGGCCGGTCCGGCCGCTCACGACGTGCTGGCGGTGGATGATCGTCTGGTCGCCGAGGAAGAGCGGGTCGTCGACGATGATGTCGGCGACGCCGTCCCCATCGAAGTCCGGAAGGCCGTTCTTCCGGAGGACGTCGAGGTAGTGGATGGCGTCCGTCGGGGCCTCGAACGAGAACACGCGCCAGATCATCGTGCCGTCCGCGCCGCTGTAGAGCGTGTACGGGAGCTTCTGGGGCGTGTAGTAGTCCTCGCCGAAGAACGCCGTCGTCCGGCGCTCGACCGCGTACCAGTCGAGCAGCAGGAAGTCGTTCCCGCCGTCGCCGTTCGCGTCGCCGAGCACGACGACCTCGAGCTGGCGGGGGCTCGTGAGGTTCCAGATGGGCGAGCCGTCCTTGCCGCTCACGCCCGAGTAGACGTGGCGGTAGTCCCACTCGAAGAAGTGCTCGTGCATGACGAAGTCGCCCACCCCGTCGCCGTCGAGGTCGCCCGTCGGCGTCGTCTCGACGCCGTAGGCGAAGTGCGGGATGTCCTTCTGCACGTAGCGGTCGAACGCGACCTCGCCGGTCGCGCCGTCGAGGAGCACGAGACGCGCGTCGAGAAGGTGGGGACCGTTCACGTTCAGGTTGGGGTACTGCGCCCACTCGTAGACCTTGTAGAGGAGGTCCGGCTTGCCGTCGCCCGTGAGGTCGTAGCAGCACACGTGGGGACGCCAGTAGTTCTCCGTCACCGCGCCCGGGATGCCCCAGTAGGTCGGCGAGACGGGGTCGCGCTCGAGCACGATCGGATACACGTTCCGCTCGGTGCTCGGCTTGAACGTCTCGCGCCGCCAGACGGTCTGTCCCGTCTCGATGTCGAGGCTCGCAGCCCACTCGTCAGGCAGGTAGTACGTGAAGACGACCGGCGCGCCGCTCCAGCCCGGCGGGGTGAGGAGGGTGGTCATTCCGGCGGCCGTCCAGCCGACGCCCTGGAGGAGCAGCCCGGCGGAGAGGTTCGCCGCGCGGCCGTGCTCGAACTTCGCGGCCGTGGGGTCCTGGATCATCACGTTGATGAGGACGTTGCGCGCGACCTCGGGCGTCGCGAGGACGGCCGGGACGTACTGCCCCTGTTCGCGGAAGCGCCAGATGTCCTTGCCCGTCGCGGCGTCCACGACGTACACGTCGTGGTAGATGACCGCCGCGATGATGCCGCGGATGACCATCTGGTAGACGACGATGCCCGTCGTGTTCGCGAGCGGGATCGTGCCCATCACGAACGCCTGGCCGAGGCCCGGCGACGGGACGCGCACGTCGAGGCTGCGGTTCCAGATGTGGCCGCCCGTCACGCCGTTGATGCCGAACAGCATGTGCGGGGGGCCCGACGGGTTGCCGCGCACATAGGACTGATAGAGGGTGTCGGGGATGCGGCCATAGCGGTAGGTGGGGCAGGCGTCGCGGTCGATGCAGTACTCGTCGAGGACGAGGTCGGTGCCGCCGTCGCCGTCGATGTCGCCGACCTCGTAGGTGTACGAGAGCGTGACGTTCTCCTCGAACTTGTCCTCCTTGTTCGGACCCTGCGAGAGCCCGGATTCGGACATGTAGGCGGAGACGAGCGAGAGGTGCGCTTCGGGCGTCCAGTCCTCGCCGAGCGCCTGGAGGCCGCGGACGAAGCGGCCGTAGGCGCCGCCTTCGGGTCCGTTCTTCGACGTCGGGGGTCCGCGCGGGAGCGCGTCGCCCAGGTTCGTGAAGACGGGGGCCGTCGCGTCTCCATTCGTCGCGGCGTCCACGACATCGCGGGAGGACGGGGCGCCGCCGGCCGCGGGCGCGGCCGCGCGCGGGCCGGGCGCGTCGGCGAGCGCGGCGAGCGCGTCGCCGGTCGCGCCGAGGTTCAGGGCCGCCGAGACGGGCGTCACCGGGAGGGCGACGAGGAGCAGCACCATCGCGACGGGGAAGAGCCGCGATCCGCGTCGGCGCAGCACGACGACCGTCGCGACGCCGAGGAGGGTTCCGAGGATCCCCGCGACGATGAAGGGCGCCCACGCCACGAGGGCGTGGTTGTCATCGTGGTCCTTGCCGTGCGGCTCGAAGATCGACGACGTCGCGGGGTTGCCGCGAAGTCCCGGCTTGTGCCAGACGAGGTCGCCCGCCTCTCCGAGATATCCGAAGAGGGCGACGACCTCGGTCGAGCGGTCGAACGAGTACAGCTGCGAGTTCACGCTGAACAGCGTGCGGTTCGCGCTGTCCTCGGAGCAGCCGGCGCCGAGGCCGATGAAGTCGATGTTGCTCGTCGCCGCGCGCGGCGCCGGGTCGTTGAAGACGGGCTGCCGCCAGACCTGCTCGCCCGTCTTCGGATCGAAGCGGGTGAGATCGAGGCGGCGGGAGTGCCCGCTCACGATGGTCACGTACTCGTCGGCGCCCGCGCACCGCACGACGCGGCCGTCGGGACCCCAGGCCTTGAGGACCGAGACGACCGAGCCGTCCGCGCCGCTGCGGACCTCGTACGAGTGGTTCGAGAGCGCGAGGAGCACCTGGTTGGTGCCCGTCGGAGCCGAGTACTGCGAGGGCGTGATGATCTCCTTGACGCCGTCGCCGTCCCAGTCGAAGGGCGCGAGCGTCGAGAGGTACTGCTTCGCGGCGAGCTGCGCGGTCAGGTACGAGTTCTGCGCGAAGCGCTTCTCGAAGCTCCACGCGGTCGACCCGTCGCGCACATCGACGGCGCCGACGCGGACGAACTTGGGCGGGAATCGGCTTCCCGGCGGAACGGGGGTCGGGAGGTCGATCGTGCCGAAGCCCATGAGCGGCACCGTCGCGTTCGGGCCCGTGAGGGTGGACATGAAGCCCCATCCCTGGAACCGGACGTCCCACAGCTTCGTGCCGTTCTGGCCCGCGAGGGGAACGAAGTGCGTGCGGAACGCGCCGTTCACGGTCGTTCCGAAGTTCTCCTCGACCGCGAGGTACTGCGCCACGACGTCGGCCTTGCCGTCCGCCGTCGCGTCGTCCGTGATCGTCGCGTGCGTCCACACGAGCTGCTCGAAGTTCTCCTCGACGGGCGGGTTCGCGCGCGGGAGGCGGGGATCGATGATGACCGTGGCCCAGAGCGATTCGCCCTTGGCCTCGACCTCGCCCTTGAGGGCGTGCACGCTCATGCCGCGGGCATACCGGTAGACGGGCGCGCCCGTCATGGGGTTGCGCGCCTCGGAGCTGCGCGGATTCGTGATCGTGAGCGAGTCGAGGACGATCTCGGGCTCGCCGTCGCCCGCGATGTCGCCGACGCCGGTGATCCACGTGATGTTGGTCGTGTTCGCGCTCCGCTCCCAACCGAGGTCGCGCTGCCAGAGCTTCGCCCCGTTCATGCCGTCGTGGAGCATGACGTGGTCGCTCGTGCGGATGTCCATGTAGTAGAAGCGGTACGGCAGGATGGGGCTGCGCGTCCAGCCGAGACGGTCGTAGACGAAGAAGAACGACACGTCGGTCGTCTTCAGCAGGACCTTCGGCCCGGACTGCGTGACGTAGGCGGTGAAGCCCGTCGGGAAGTTCCGGATCGTGAGGTCGGTGACGTAACCGTAGGGATCGTTGACCTGGGTGATGTCGCCCTCGATCACCTGCTTCCAGATGTCGGACCCGTCGACGCCGCTCACGACGCGCATTGTGGTGTAGATCGGGCGCGTGTAGGCGACGAAGGGCACCGAGATGGCGCGTCCCGCGGCGAAGTCGACGACCGCGAAGTCGCACACGCCGTCGCCGTTCGCGTCGTTGACGGCGCCCATGCTCGGCGACGTGCGGGGAAGCGGCTCTCCCTTGCGGTCGTACGAGACGCCTGTGAAGAAGCTCGCGATGCTCAGCGTCGTCCAGTAGAGGCCGTCGCTGATCCAGAGCGTCTTCCCGTCGGCGCCCGACGTCGCCCGAACGAACGTCTCGGCCGACGAGGTGAAGGCGGGGTTCGAGAGGCGGAGGTCCGTCGCGATGACGTCGTCGACGCCGTCGCCGTTCAGGTCGCACGTCGCCTTCGCGTCGCGGAAGATGTTCGACGGCGGGAGAGGCTGGTTCGCGCGGGCCGCGAGGGGCGCGGCGCCGAGCTCGCCCTGCTCGTAGAGCTGGAGCAGGAAGGCGCGCTCGAGCGCGCCCTCCTCGTTCAGGTTCTCGGGCAGGCGGTAGATGGCCTCGGCGCCGAGCATCGCGGGGGCCTCGTCGTCGTCGAAGAGGCGCGCGAGATTCACGGCGTCGGGCTTGAGCACGGCGCCCGTGCCCGTCGTCGCCGAAGCGAGGGGGATAAGCAGCATGCTCGCCGCGAGGGCGAGCGCGAGCAGCCGGAACGTCCGGCCGCGCGAAACCCAGATCCCCACTTCAGCCACCCCGGACGTTCGTCCGGACGCTCGTGGGCGACGACGCCGTCGCATCCGAGAGCCGGCCGGTGAGCTTCTTCTTCACGTCGCCGTGCGCGTCCAGCATGAACCCGAGCACCTCCGCGAGCGTGTCGCAGTAGATGACCTCGATGCGGTTCAGGATGTAGTCGTCCACGAGGAGCGACTCGCGGATCGAGGCGGGCACGATGACCTTCTTGTAGCCGAGGTTCGCGGCGGCCTCGATGCGCTGGAGCGTCGCGCGCACGGGGCGCAGCATGCCGCTCACGGCGACCTCGCCGATGGCCGCGTACTCCTGCTTGACGGGGATCGCCTCGAGCGCGCTGATCGCGGCGACGCCGGCGGCGATGCCGATGCCTTCCGCGGTCGCTTCCTTGTGGGAGAAGCTCGCGTCCACGTGGATATCGTGGCCCGCGATGTCCTCGCCCTTGAGGATCTTGAGCACCGCGCCGACGTTCTCGACCGTCGAGCCGTGGACGGCCTTGAGGCCGGGGCCGACGACGATGGCGCCGCTGTGGCGCGAGAGCGCGGGCACGACGGCGGCTTCGACGGGCACCACGAGGCCGGCGGGCTCGCCGACTTCGCCGGTACCGACGATGGAAACGCCGTTCGCGACGCCGACGATCTCGCCGATCGTCTCGTGGCGCATGTCGGTCGCGAGGTTGTTCTCGATCTCCTTCTCCATCATCTGCTGCTCGAGCGAGCGCGAGGACCACTTCGCCTCGCGGACGTGCTCGAGCGTCACGACGTCGGAGCCCGCCGAGCGAGCGTAGTCGCCGGACGTGCGGACGAGACCGCCGAGCTCACGAAGACGGAGGGTGAGCTTGCCCGTCCGGCCGCTCCGGCGCTGGGCCTCGCGGATGATCTCCGCGACGGCGCGGGCCTCGAAGTGCGGGATCTTGCCGTCGCGCACGACTTCCTGCGCGACGAACTGGACGAGCTTGCGGCGGTTCTCCGCCGTGTCGTCCATGAGGCTGTTCACGTAGACCTCGTAACCGTAGCCGCGGATACGGCTGCGGAGAGCGGGGTGCATGCCGACGCCCACCACGGGGTCGGGCTCCTGCACCGCGTCGAGGTTGCCGGCCGCGACGAGGATGAAGTCGCACGGCACGGGCTCGGTGCGGATGAGCGCGCCCGACGAGGACTGCGACTGACCCGAGATCGAGTACTTGCGGTCCTGCATCGCGGTGAGCAGGGCCTGCTGCGACTGCAGGCGCAGCACGTTGATTTCGTCGATGAAGAGAACGCCCTTGTGCGCGCGGTGGATGGCGCCGTCCTCGACCCGGAGGTGCGAGGGGGTTTCGAGGCCGCCCGACTGGAACGGGTCGTGGCGGACGTCGCCGAGGAGCGCGCCGGCCTGCGAGCCGGTGCCGTCGACGTACGGGGCCTGCTTGGACTCGGCGCCGTTCTCGATGAGGAGTTTCGGCACGAGGAACTCCTTCTTCGGGCGGTTCTGCCCGGCGAAGTAGACGAAGATGAGCGCGAGGAGCGTCATGAACGCGAACACGAGGATGCTCTCGTTCATCACGACCCAGAAGTAGAGACCGAACGCGAGGAAGAAGCCCGCGAGCGTGTACTCGAAGATCCGCCAGTTGCGGATCGTCTTGTTCGCCTTCGTCTCGTACTTCTCGATGATCTTGCGCCCCTTGCCGCCGTCGATCTGGAGGACCTTCGGGTTGTTGGGGCTCTTCTTGTTGTGGTAGACGATGATGTCCTTCTGGACCTCGCTCGGGAGGATCTCCGCCATCGCCTTCGCGAGCATCGACTTGCCCGTACCGGGGTCGCCGATGAGGAGGATGTTGCGCTTCTGCTCCGCCGCCTTCTTGACGATGGCGACGGCCGTCTCCTGGCCGAGGACCTGGTCGATGAGCTTCGTCGGAACCTCGACGTCGGCGGTCGTCTTGATGCCCTCGCCCTGGATCCACACGTGGGGATCCGGGTGGACCTTCGTGGCGCTTGCGGCCGCGGGGGCCGTGGACTTCTCGGTGACGTTGCTCATAGGGTCGGGGCCTCCGTGGTGGTCTTCTTGCGGCTGGAAAGGAGTCTGAGGACGGCGGCGCCGGAGAGGAGACCGGCGCCGAGCGCGGCGTAGTTGGCGCCGGCGGTCGCGAGGGGGACGGGGGGAACGGGCGCGCCCGCGATGATGGGCGGCGGGATGAAGTTCTCCTCGATGACCTCGCCGAAGCGGACGTATCCGAAGTCGCCGAAGGCCACGAATTCGCGGTCCTGCTGCGTGTTCGGGTCGCGCCACACGACGATGCTGTCGTGCAGGTCGTCGAAGACGCCGGTCCCGACGCCCGTGAGGGTCGTCGAGAACTCGACGCGCCGGACCTGGCCGACGCCGAGGTCCGAGGAGCCCTGGAACGAGCCCTCCGCGCGGAAGGACGCGAAGATCTTCACGTAGGAGGGCTGCGCGGCCTGCGACTGCTCGGCCTGGCCGGGGTCGTGGCGCTCCATGTAGATCATGTGGATGTTGCCGCTCACGGGCGCGAACGCGACCGCGGTCACGCGGACGCCGATGACGCGTTCGAGGTTCTTGCTCGCGATCTTGTCCCCCACTTCGTCGGGCGACGACCAGCGCGCGCCCGATTCCCCGTAGGTGATCTTCACGACGGGGTTGTTCTTCGGACCGAGTTCGGAGCCGACGAGGATCATGAGGCCGGCGTCGCCGCGCTTCGCGAGGATCGCCTCGGCCGTGTCCATCGGCGTGGGGCTCACGTGCTTCGTGGTCCACGTCGTCGTGTCGATCGCGTGGATCTGGAAGGTCGGCGTCGTCGCGTTCGAGGCGTACTCGTAGCCCTCGTCGGGCAGACACCCGAGGTAGACGAGGTGGCCGTAGGCGAGCGGGTTCGTGATGGTCCGGCAGGGGCCGATGCGCTCGCTCTCGGGGATCGCTTCCCACATGGCGCCCGTCTCGGGCTCCGTGTAGACGACCTGGACGTAGGATTTCTTGCCCTCGAGGCCGACGTCGAGCGCCTTGCCCGCGGCCTCTTCGCGCCAGAGCGCGGCGACGACGTTCGTGCCGGGGACGAAGATCGCGTGGGCGCTGTCGATCTTGTTCGCGCCCTCGTTGCCCGAGGGGATGATCTTCGTGTTCGCGTAGTAGTCGATCTCGCGGTTCAGGCGGTGGGCCTTCCAGAGGGCGACCGCGTACTTGGGGTCGCTCGTCGCGCCGAAGCCGGCGGAGTCGCGGTACGAGTAGGCGCTCGCGATGTAGAGACGGCCCGTCCCGTCGAGGACGGCGGCGTTGTCCTCGCCGAAGATGTCGCGGCGGTCCTTCACCATCGCGTCCGGCGGGTGGTAGGGGTTGTCGAACCAGAGCGCCCCGCCATCCGTCGTCCGGAACGTCGTGTGAGGCTGGTGCACGATGTGGTGACGGCTGCGCTCGGTGGGGGGCTCGTTCAGCGGGTGGAGCCCGCGACCGCCGTGGAGCGCGTTGAACCCGATGAGGTTCGCGTCCTTCGGGTCGATGAGAAGGATGGGCTGGGAGATGATGTCCTCCACGTCGAGGACGTAGAGCGGGCAGCCCTGGACGCCCGCGGGCGTGTCCTCGAGCGAGGGGCACCGGAACCGGAGGCCGTAGGGGGCTTGACCCGTCGAGGCCTCGCCGGCGGGGTTCGTCGCGGGGGCGGCGCCGCTCAGACCGACACGGTCGCGGAGGGGTCCGGGAAGGTCGAGGTCGGGCGCGGCGGGGGCGAGCGCGACGGAGCTGGGGGCGGCGGCGATGAGCAGCACGCCGAGGACAGCCAAAATCCGCCAGGATTCGTGGGGCAATCTCATGCAGAGCCTCGCGTTCGAGTCCGCAAAGCCCACTTTAGCCTTTGTGGTAAACACGATGAATGCCCCCAGCGGGGACCCCGGAGGGAGCGGGCCTCCTCAGACGGTCGCGAGGCGGCCGACGACGTCGCAGTCGTGAACGGCGGTGACGGTGGGGCCGCCCGCGTCGACGTGGCTGACGTACGCGGCGTCGATGCACGCCGTGAAGCCTCCGTACGCCGTCCCTTCCGGGAAGAGGACGGCGAGCGTCGTGAGGTAGAGGCCGCGGGTCGTGGGGTCGCCGGTCGCCGACATCGTGATCGGCGTCGCGCCCGTGTAATGGCTGGACGGGGCGTTGAGGCAGGTGGCGACCTGGACGCTGAGCGGGCAGAGGTAGACGCCGCGGGGTCCCCAGTCCTCGACCGGCGCGAGGCGGATCGTGAGCCGGGGGGCCGTCTTGCCCGCGGCGTCCACGGCGTCGGCGCCGAAGTACTCGCCGCCGGGGCGGTCGTACCGGTCGCCGCGGGGGCGGCTCCCGTGCTCGTAGGCGTCCGGCGTCGTGGCGACGCCGACGAAGCCGTCGCCGTTGATGTCCATCCAAACGCCGATCCTCGCTTCGAATCCGAGAAGCCCCGGTGCCATCGCCTGGCCACCGTCGGCGTCGCGGCCGCGCAGCGGGCCCGGGCCGAACGGGATCGCGGACCCCTTGGTGTGGCGCTCGACGTAGAGGCTGTCGTGGTGGCCCGGGAGCAGGTCGAGCCATGGCGTGTAGCGCGCGAGGTGATCCCCGTGGCGGCCCGAGGACGAAGAGCCCTCGCCCGGACGGGTCTCCTGCGGATACGGCGCCCAGACGAGCCCCTCGACGGGGCCCGCAACGGGCGCAAGCGGCGTGTCGCCGAGCGGCACAGGGCCCGTGCGGCACGCGTTCGGGCAGTAGCTGAGCCCCGGACTCCCGACGGCGTTGATCGTGGGCGAGGCGAGGCCGTAGAGGGACGCGACGGGTCCCGGAGCCATCGCGGCGTAGACGTCGATGTCCACGAGGGAGGAGGCCGTGGGCGTGAAGGGGAGCCGCTCCCCGGGCGCGAGGATGGCGTCGGAGACGCTCAGGACCTCGTAGCGCTGGAGAAGCGAGCCGTCGACGAAGATGGGGCCGATCTCGATCGCCTTCAGTTCGCCCGGCGTCGCGACGCTCCCGCGCCAGACGACGCCCGCGACCTCGTAGTCGAAGTCCGGCACGCTCGCGTCCGGCCGCTCGAGGTCCGCGGGACTCGGGTGGCTCCCGGGTTCGACGTACGCGACGAGACTCGTCGTCGCCGCGCTCGCGACGGCCCACTCGTTGCCCGCGCCGCGCGCGAAGCCATGCGCGTCGTAGACGACGTCGATCACGAAGTCGCCGTCGAGGTCGACCCAGTCGCCGAACCACGCGCGGAACGCGGCGGGACCGGGGTGGATCACGTCGGGGCCGGACGGGAGGAACGTGCGCTGCACGCTCGTCGAACGGGGGTTCGCGCGCGTGAAGTCGCTCGAAGTCGCGGTGCCGGGATCGTCAAGCGACACGGCGCGCGGGTCGCTCACGCCGAGCGGCAGGGACGCGTAGCCGTCGAGGATGCGCACGCCGAGCGCCGGGGAAGGCGAGGACGTGGCGACCACGGGGCACCCGGCGGCCGCATGGCCGCCCGCGTGGGCCTCCGCGATGCAGGTGCGCTGCCCGCGGGCCGCGTTCTCGAGCGCGGTCGGCTCGTCGAGCTCGAACCGGAGGTCCTCGACCGCGGCGAGCGCGGTCGGGGCGACGAGAAGCAGGACGAGGACGATGGCGTGCGGGCGCATGGGCGGGCCTCCCGTCCGCGACTTGGCCGGGGGCCCGATAAGGGTTTGGTCATCCGGTCGCCGGTCATGAGCTACATGCGCGCCCACGTCCGAACGGCGGGTCATGTCGGACCTCGCTCGCGCCCTCCGGGCGGAAGCGCCCGGAAAGCCCGCACGTCCCGTGGTGCTCCTCACCGGCGCGACCGGATACGTGGGCGGTCAGCTGCTCCCCGCGCTCGAGGCCGTCGCGGACGTGCGATGCCTCGCGCGGCGGCCCGACGCGATGCGCGGTCGCGCGGGGGCCGGAACCGAGGTCGTCGCGGGAGACCTCCTCGACCCCGCGACCCTCCCGCGCGCGCTCGACGGCGTCGACGTCGCGTACTATCTCGTGCATTCGATGGGCGAGCGGGGCTCGTTTGTCGAGAAGGACCGAGAAGCCGCGCGGAACTTCGCCGCGGCCGCGCGCGACGCGGGCGTCCGGCGCATCGTGTATCTCGGCGGCCTCGGCCCCGACGACGCGAGCCTCTCGCCGCACCTCGCGAGCCGCCACGAGACGGGCGGCATCCTTCGTTCCTCCGGCGTGCCCGTCGTCGAGTTCCGCGCCTCGATCGTCCTCGGCGCGGGAAGCAAGAGCTTCGAGATGATGCGCGCGCTCGTCGAGCGTCTGCCGATCCTGGTCACGCCGCGCTGGGTCGCGACGCCCGCCCAGCCGATCGCGGTCCACGACGTGGTGCGCTACCTCGCGGGCGCGCTCGCGCTCGAACTCGACGAGAGCGTCGTGTTCGAGATCGGCGGCCGCGACCGGACGTCGTACGGCGGCCTCATGCGCGCCTACGCCCGGCGCCGCGGTCTCGCGCGCCTCATGGTGCCGGTCCCCGTCCTCACGCCGGGTCTTTCGAGCCTCTGGCTGGGCCTCGTGACGCCCTTCTACGCGCGCGCCGGCCGCGCGCTCATCGAGAGCGTGCGCCATGCGACGATCGCCCGCGACGACGCGCCGCGCCGGCTTTTCGACGTCGATCCCATGGGCCTCGACGCGTCGCTCGACCGCGCCCTCGCGGACGAGGACGCGGACTTCGAGACGCGGCGGTGGAGCGCGCGCCTTGGTCCCGACGCGGCCTTCGAAGGCCGGGAGAATTCCCGCCTCGTCGAGAGCCGCGCCGCGCGCGTCGCCGCGCCCCCCGAACGCGCGCTCGCGGCCGCCCGCGCGCGCTTCGAGGGCGAGCCCCTCGCGCGCTTCGCGCTCGCGTCCGCGGCGGCCGGCCTCGTGCGCCTCGCCGCGACGCGTCGACTCCCGGGCCGATTGCGGCTCCAGCTCGAGGCGACTCCCGCGGACGCGGGCTCGGCCCTGCGCGCGACGCTCGAGTTCGACGCGAAGGGGCTCCTCGGCATCGCGTTCTGGCACCTTCTCGCGCCCGCGAGGCGACGCGCCTTCGTCGCGGCGCTCGACGACGCCGCGCGGGGGGCCTCCGCATGAGCGTCTCGGCCTCCGCGCGCGATCATCGGCCGGCCCTGCGCCGCGACGCGATCGCCCTCGCCGCGAGCTTCGGCCTCGTCGTGCTCGTCGCGGGCCTCGGGAGCGGCGTCACGGGCACCGGGCCGGGCACGTGGTACGCGTCCCTCGAGAAGCCCGCGTGGACGCCGCCCGGCGCCTTCATCGGGATCGTCTGGACCTTCCTCTATGCGCTCATGGCCGTCGCGGCCTGGCTCGTGTGGCGCACCCGCGACCCTCGTCGCGCGCTCGCGCTCGGCCTCTACGGCGCCCAGCTCGCGCTCAACGCGGCGTGGTCATGGCTGTTCTTCGGCCTTGAACGGCCGTGGCTCGCCTTCGCGGACATCGCCCTTCTCGCCGCCCTCGTCCTCGCGACCCTCGTCGCCTTCGCGCGGGTCTCGCGCGTCGCGGCGGCCCTCCTTGCGCCCTACCTCGCGTGGGTTTTCGTCGCGGGCACGCTGAACCTGCTCATCGCGCTCGCGAATCCGTGACCTCGGCCGCGCCGCCGATCGCCTCGATGCGGTCCGCGAGGTTCGTCTTCCCGAGCGTCGATCCGGGATTCGCGGCGAGGATCATCTTCGCGAGAAGCGCGAGATGATCGAACACGCGCGGCCCGCGCTCGACATCCACGTGATCGTCGAGACGCACGAGGAGCCCGTCCTCGCGCCGGTCGATGCGCGTGAAGAACTTCGTCGGCTCCCCGTCGTCGATCACGATCGACTTGAGGAGCCAACCGCGCGTCGTCTCGGCGACCTCCGCGACCTTGTGGACCACGCGCCCCTCGCGCGCGATGGGCTGCGTTCCGAACGAAGGCGCTTCGCTCGCATCCTGGATCACCGCATGCGGCATGGTTTCACCTGTGAGATCGCGCGCCCCCCATCTGTGGGCGAGAGGGGCAGGGGCGCCGAAAGGACGGACGGAGTATTTGCAAGGGGAAAGGAGGGGGACCGGG
>DATLGO010000012.1 GCA_035540375.1 Candidatus Thermoplasmatota archaeon | reverse complement strand
ATCCCGACGCCCGGCAGCCCGGTCCGAATCCCGCGACCCGGACCCCGACGCCCGATCCGATCGTCCTCCCGCCGGTTTCCCGGATCCGCCCGCGGCGTCGCGCCTCGTCGAAAAAACCGGGCAAGCTTGATGACCCGTCCCCCCCGCTCGAGGAGGGGAGAGACCGGATGCGGCGCGTCGTCTACGTCGTGGCGCTCGCAGCCGCCGCGCTCGCGGCGGGCTGCATCGAGAATTCGGGCCGCTACGACCTGTCGTTCGACATGGCGTGGGAGATGCGGGAGCCGGGCCTTCAGGCGCACGCGGCGGCGGGGCAACTCACGTGCCTGGAGTCGGCGGCGCTGCGCGAGGAGACGCTCGCGTGCCTGCGGGAAGCGTCGCCCCAGACGTACCCGGTTTCGGGCATCCGCGTCCTCGACGGGTTCTACGTGGCGGCGGGGCCGCGGAACCCGGCCGATGCGCCGGGGGCCCTCGCGGCGTGGGACCCCGACGACGACGCGACGACGGGCCCGACGACGCTCACCGTCGGCGCGACGCGCGGCTGGAACCCGCACCGCGCAACGGAAGGCCTTGTCGCGGACGCCGTGTGGCCGGGGCCGGGGAGCTTCATCGCGGCGCTCGGATTCTGGGACAACCTCGACGGCGACGCGCACGTGGACTTCCAGATGAGGGGGTCGGGCACGCCTGCGTTCTGGCACCCGACGAACGAGTGGGCGGGCGTGCCGGGGGCGCGCGTCGCGGCCTACGTCGAGCCGGGTTCGCACCCATCGCCGGAGGCCCTCGTGCGGCCCACAAGGCACGAGCCCGACTTCTGGTTCGAGCCCGAAACGATCCTCGTGGGTTCGCGCGACGAGACGGTGTACTATCGGGGTCCGGCGTTCACGACCGTCGACGTCATCCTCTTCACGGACGGGTCGCTTTTCAGATCGCTCGAGGTCACGACGGTGTCGGATCCGATTCTTGCGCCCGACGCGCGCGGGCGGCCGTTCACGGCCACGGACGTGAGCCGCGTCGACATCGACGACTACGCCGCGGTCGCGCCGGGCCCCGTCGCGGCGCTGTACGCGGTCACGCTCCAGCCGACGATGGACACGTACGGGACGCCGAGCACGGGGCTCTGTCCCAACGCGTGCCGCGTGGAGCCCGTGCGGGCGCCCGGGACGCCGGTTGCCGACCTTGAGGGGCGCGTGTGGGGCCGGTATCCGCGCGAGGTCGACCCGGACGAAGGCTCCTCCGCGTCGGGTCGGCACGCCGATTTCGTGGCGAACCACCGAGCGTTCATCGATGTCCTGCCGCGCACCTCGTACACGGGCGCGGGGACGTACCAGGGCCACGGCACGGCCCTCGTGGGGCGCGCGTCCGACGGCCGCCACACGGTCGGGCCAGGAACCTTCGCGCTCGAGGCCTGGACGGGGCTCTGGCACGATGCGAACGAGGATGGCTTCGTGGGCCGCGCGACGCCGGACGACCCCTACGAGGGCGGAAGCCGGCCGCATCCGGACGACTACTGGCAGTCCTCGGGCGAGTTCTTCGGCGTGTGGCCGCGCGGCCTCACGGACTACGGGAGCTTCGCCATCCTCGGGTTCAACGTGACGATTTTCCCCGACGAGGACTGGGGTCCCTCGGGGATCTTCATCGGCTACGCGGGCGTCCCCGTGACGACGACCCGCTACACGACGGGCCAGAACTGCGAGCGCGGTTGGATCCAGGCCGGGAGCACCTGCATCGGCGGGCGCGTGACGGGAACGACGCGCCTCCCGATGCGGCTCCAGAAGGACACCGTGGCCGGCCGGGACGCGACAGGCCACTTCCTCGCGTTCGCGAATCTCTGGATGCCGCAAGGCTCGCCAGGCTTCACCGTGTGCACGGACGATCCCCTCTCGATCCGCTTCCGGCAGGCCGGGATCGACGTCGAGGAGCCGCTCTGGGACTGCGACCATTACCCGCGGTGGGAAGGTCCAACGTGAGGGCCCGAAGCCAAACCTTCATGACGGAGACGCCCTGCTAGGGCCCTGGTTGCCATGCCCGTGAAAGGCGTCGAGCTGACGGCGATCGAGGCGAAGCGCTACTCGCGCCCCTCGGAGCGCCACGCGCAGATCCGCATCGACCACAACAGCACGGTGACGCTCGTGCGCTCGCAGTCGGCGGGCGAGGCCACGGTCGAGTTCCGGTACACGGCGAGCTACGGCGGCGTCGGCATCATCCGGCTCGACGGGACGCTCCATTTCTCGGGCGACGCGAAGGCGCTCGAGGAGCAGTGGACGAAGTCGTCGCAGATGCCGTCCGAGGTCGCCTCCGAGATCCACACGGCCGTCATGCGCGTCTGCGTGCCGGAGGCCGTGGGCATTGCGAAGAACCTGAACCTCCCGCC
>DATLGO010000011.1 GCA_035540375.1 Candidatus Thermoplasmatota archaeon | reverse complement strand
GTGTCCGCAACGAATGCGTGGGGCCTCGAAGGGCCGCGCTCGGCGACCGTCACGGCGACGCCGCTGCCGCCCGTCCCCGCCCAGCCCTCGAACCTCGCCGCGAGCGCCCGCGACGGGGGCCTCGCGCTCTCGTGGGACCCGGCCCTCCGCGCCGTCACGTACGTGGTGTACCGCGACGGCGTCCGCCTCGCCGAGGTCGCGGTCCCGCGCCACGACGACGCGGTCGCCCCGGGGTCCCTCCACCGGTACGCGGTGAGTGGAAAGAACCTCGCGGGGGAAGGCCCGCGGTCCGCGGAGATCGAGGCCCGCGCCCGCTTCGCCGCGCCCGCGAACCTGCAGGGCGTCGCGGGCGACGCGCGCGCGACGCTCTCGTGGAACCCGGTCGAGGGCGCGACGACCTATCGGGTCTCGCGCGACGGCGTCGTCCACGCGGTGACGGCTGGGCCCTTCTTCAGCGAGGCGCCTCTCGAGAACGGCCGCGCCTACGCGTACCGCGTCTCCGCGATGGCCGGCGCGACGCCGGGCGACGAGACCCCGGCCCTCGTCCTCACGCCCGCGTCGCCGTGCCTTCCAACTCCGCAGCCGGAGGCCGAGGTCGTGGAGCCGAAGGACCACGCGACGGTGGAGGCGAGCTGCGACGGCGGCCTCAGCTGGATCCCGCTCGCGACGGCCCCGAGCCGGCCCGTGAGGACCGTCGCCACCCCTCCCGACGCCTGGACCGCGCGCGAGATGCCCCTTGCGGGCCTGCGGTGCGTCGAGGCGGCCGCCGGAGGTCTCCTCATCGGCTTCCGCTGGGTGTCGGACGCGGTGGACGACGGGAACCGCGGATGGGCGATCGACGACGTGGCGGTGCGCGCGGGGCCCGATCAAGGGGTGTGGGGATTCGAGCGCGGCGTCTACGACGTCGTCATCGCGGGCTCCCACGCTCGGCACGCGGCCCTCGACCACGCAGGCCTTCCCGCGAGCTTCGCCGCGTTCGCAGGGACGGGCGGTCGCGTCGTGGTCCTCGGATCCGACCACGCCGCGGGCGCGTGGCTGAGCGGCCTCGTCGCCGCTTCGGCGAGGGATCGCGTTCCCGCGACCATCTCCCTTGCGCGCACGCACGCGCTTGCGGCCTTCCCCCATCCGCTGTTCGCCTCCCTCCCGTGGCCGCTTGCGGCGAAGGCCTGGGACGTGGATGGCGCGCCGGACGCCGACCGCGTCGCGGTCGAGGGCGACGCGACCCTCCTTGCCGTCGCGAACCGCGCCGTGATCCTGAGCGCCGTGGTGCCGGGATCCTTCTCCGCCTCTGAGCAGGCGGCATGGTGGGAGAACGTGCTCACGCACGGGCGGTACCGGAGCCCCTGGCTCGACGAGGGGTCCGCGGTCCCGCCCGGCGTCGCGGTCGCGAGCGCGCGCCGCCTCCTCGTGCTCGACGTCGCGCTCGAAGGGCCCCCGACGCCGATCCTCGTGGAGGCCATCGTGACGCGGTGGTGAGCGCCGCCCGCGCCCGTCGTGGCCGGCATCCGAGACATGTCGTGGCATGGTAAAGTGTCGCAAGCTTGAAGCCCTCGCCGCGCGAAGGGTCCTCAACCACGGGGTTGAGGCACCACCATGCGTACCAGCGTAAGCGCCGTCGGGGCCGGTCGCGCGAACATCCTTCGGGCGTGCGTCGCGGCGGCCGCCTTCCTCCTCGTCGTCGCGCCGGTCGCAAGCGCCGCCTCCGCGACCGCGACGCCGAGGCTCGTGGAGCCCGGCGACCGCGTCCTGCTCGAATACCACGGCGATCCTCTTCCCGTCGTTGGCGGTCTCGTCGCGGAGGGGGAGGTCACGTGCTTCGTCGTCGCCCCCGACGGCAGCACGACGAGCCCATGCGACCGCTCGGGCTCCGCGCTCACGCTGCGGCTTGCGGCGGGCACGCCTCCGGAGGCGAGCGTCACGATCGTCGCGCCTTCCCTGTCGGGCGTGTACCGTGTCGTGTTCGACGTCGCAAGCGCGCTTCCCTCCCTGTCGCAGGGTCGCGCCGCCGAAACCACGTTCAGCGTTCTTGCTCCCGCAACGGGGACGGATGGCGCGACGCTCGATGGCGCCGCTTTCGGCGATGGATCGACGGCATCCGCGAACAGCGGAGCCGTGGCGCCCGCGATGCCCGGCCTGCCGATCTCATGGCCGCTTGCCGCGCTCATCCTGCTCGCCGTCCTCGCGCTCCTCGTCGCCCTCGCCCTCGCGCACCGCGGTCGACGGAGCAAGCCCGCGCACGCCCTTGCCGCCACGTCCGCGGGCGCGCCGAGGGCCATCGCGGGCCCCGTCGTGTTCGGGCCCGTCCGCGCGAGCGCGCCCGCCGCGCCGCTGCTCATGCGCGGCCGCGAGACGCTCGAGGAAGGGGATGCGGCGCGCGCCCTCGTCCTGTTCGACGCCGCGACCGACCTCGAGCCCCGCTCGCCGCTTGCGCGCCTCGGTCGCGGCCTCGCGCTCGAGCGCCTCGGCCGCGACGAGGAGGCCCGCGCGGAGATCGCGCGCGCCGCCGCGACGGCGCCCGCCGAGCCGTCCGTGTTCTACCACCAGGCGCGGCTCCTCGTCGCGGGCGGCCGCGCGAAGGACGCGGTGGCGAAGCTGCGCGTCGCGCTCAACCTCGACCCGGCCCTCGCGCCGACGGCGCGCGGCGACCGCGCATTTGCGGCCCTCGCGCAGGACGACGCGTTCCGTCGTATCGTCGGCACCGGGGCCGACTGAGGCCGCAAGGCCCGACAAGAGGCCCCAACCGATTTAGCGACCCCGGGTCGCTGGGATCGCGGAGGCCTTCCATGCGAGCCCTGCCGATCGTCGTCCTCGCGCTCGCAGCCGCGGTCGCGGGCTGCCTCGGCACCTTCCGGTACGACTACCTCGTCGAGCCCGAGTCCGAGGAGGCGGGGCGATCCGCCCTCGACGCGCAAGGGCAGGCCAACTGCGTCGCGGAGGCGCTCGTCGGTTCGGAAACGGCGGCCTGCCCGCTCGAAACCACCGGCTCGGACCACCCCGCGGTCGGCATCCTCGTCCTCGACGCGTTCTACGCGACGACCGCGGGCCCCTCGCAGCCCGTCCCGCTCGCGGAAGCCGTCGGCGGCTACGACCCGACGGACCCGAACGCGGGGCGGCCCGACCAGCTCGCGCATGATGCGCTGCGCGGCATGAACCTCGCGCGCGCCTCCGGCGGAATCGCGCCCGACGTCATCCCGCCAGGGCCGGGCCAATTCGTCGCGCTCCTCGGCTGGTGGAACAACCTCGACGACGACGCGACGATCGACGTGCGCACGAACGCGGAGACGGACGAGCAGGGTCAGCCTCGCTGGAACACGTCGAACGAGTGGATTCCCGTCGTCGACGCCTCGCCCATCGGGTTCCTCGAGCCGGGATCCCGGCCCGTCGCGACCTCGACGATGCGGCCGGGTCCGCACGAGCCGGATTTCGAGCTCGCCTTCATCGCTTCCGCGAGCGCGTACGCGACCGGCACCGCGCCCATCCTGTTCGCGGACGGGTCGCTCGCGCAGACGTTCCGTTCCATCGTCGTCTCGAAGTCGCACCCCGTCCCCGCCGCGGGCACGGGCCTTCCCTTCACGCCGCTTCCGGGCGCGCGCGTGGACATCGATGACTACGCGGCCATCGCGCCGGGCCCCGTCGCCGCGCTCTACGCGTCGAGCCTCGCCCCCGCGATGAACGACGTCGGGTCGCCGAGCGTCGGTTCATGCCCCGACGGGTGCGAGGTGCAGCGCGCGCCGACCACGGGCACGCCCGCGGACGCGGTGACAACGCTTGCGGCGGGCGCCCTCTGGTCGCCCTACCCGCGCGAGTGGGACCACGGTCAAGGCGGCTCGGGCGCGGGCCGCGTCGAGGACTACCGCGCCGCGTACCACGACTGGATCGACCTCTTGCCGAAGACGAAGGTCATGTACGACGAGACCCCGCCCGCGCGCGACACCGCGCCGCTCGTGGGCGGCCAGCGCGGCGGCGCGCCGACGATGGCGCCCGGCCTCTTCACGGCCGAGGTGCGCGTCGGCCTCTTCCACGACCACGACGGCGACGGCTTCGTGGGCTCGGCGGGACCCGATCCCTACGAATCCGGCCGCCGCCCGCTCCCCGACGACTACGCGCGCTCGAACGGCGAGTACCTTCCGCTTACGCCTAGGCTTCCGAACCCCGGATTCGACGGCTTCACGTTCTTCTTCAACGTCACGCTCGTCCCGCACGACACGTGGGGGGCGGGCGTCGTTCTCGCGACCTGGCACCAGCCCGTGGACCGCGCGCTCGGACGCGACCGCGACGACGCCTGCTACGAGCCCACGATGGCCCCCGCGTGCGCGGACGCCTCGCGCGCGATCGTCACCGGGCGCGAGCCCGTCACGCTCCAGCTCGGGGCCGTCATCGGGTCGCCAGGCTTCTTCGCGACGGACCGCTCCATCCTCATGCCGGAAGGCTCCCCCGGTTTCACGGTCTGCACCGAACCGCTCCACCTCGCGTGGACGACCGCCGACGGCGAGGCGCGCGACGCGTGGGTGCGCGACTGCGACCGCATCGCGCGCTGGACGCCCGCGCCATAGCCCACCGACGCAGCGCCCGCGCTCGCGGTCAGGGTCGAGAAAAGGTCCCGAGAACGAGAGTGGACGCTGTGGGATTTGAACCCACGGCCTCTTCCTTGCGAAGGAAGCGATCTACCGCTGATCTAAGCGCCCTTTGCGAATGCGCCGGCGAGCCGGCGCAACCCCGCGCCACGCCGGTCTCCGGCGCCCCGCGGGCGAGCCGTCAAAGCGGTTCGCCCTATTTAGCCGTTGCCCGCCGGTCTCCCAGCGGATCAGGTCGGCAAGCGAGCGTGGAGGGATTCGAACCCTCGTCACAGGCTCCGGAGGCCCGAAGGATATCCAAGCTACCCCACACGCCCGTTGTGTGCACCGCCGCGATGCCGCGTCGCGTCCTTAATCGTTTCTTGCCTCGGGCTCCGGAGGCCCCGAGGCGCCCGCAGGCGCCGAGGCGCGGACGAAGCGCCGCGAAGCGGCGGTTCGTCCAGCGCGAAGGATATCCAAGCTACCCCACACGCCCGTTGTGTGCACCGCCGCGATGCCGCGTTGTGGCTTTAACCGTTTCTTCGTGAGGATTGTCTCGCTCACCGAGTCCGGGCTCGGGCGCCGGGCCTCGGGACCGGGATTCGGGTCCGGGTCCGGGTGTCGGGACCGGGCGCCGGGAATCGGGACCGGGATTCGGGTCCGGGCGTCGGGCGTCGGGACCGGGCGCCGGGCCTCGGGACCGGGATTCGGGTCCGGGTCCGGGTGTCGGGACCGGGACCGGGACCGCGACCGGTGTTCGCGCCCGGATTCGCGCGTTTCGCCGGCTCAGGGGGCAGCCACGCGCGCCCCCCACACGCGCCCGCGAAAGGGGGCCGTGAAACACGGGCACCGTTCGAGAGAGAACGCGGGTCTCGGCGGGGGTCCAGGGGCGGAGCCCCTGGCGCTGGGGGGTGAGCCGCAGCGTCACGCCGCTGCGGTGGCGACGTTCTGCGGAACGTCTTCACCTTGCG
>DATLGO010000010.1 GCA_035540375.1 Candidatus Thermoplasmatota archaeon | reverse complement strand
CCCGGTCCCGGCTCCCGGCGCCCGGTCCCGGCTCCCGGCGCCCGGTCCCGGTTCCCGACCCCCGACACCCCGCGCCCGGAGACCGCTGCGCTCGCTTGACGTCCACGGTTCGAAGGTTGTTGGAGAATCGTTAAGGACGCGCCGAGCGCTCGAACAGGCGCCGAGGGGGCTCGGCTTCCCGTGGGGGATGTCTGCACCGCGAGCCCATGAGCATGGGCTCCGGTCCGTGGACGCCTGGGCGGGTGGGAACGCGCCCCGACCCGCGGGGGTCGGGGAAGGGGTGTTCAACAACCCGCTTAGGGTCCCGGGCCTCCAAGGAGGGTCTAGGTGTTGCCATGCACGGTCTGAAGAACGCGGAGGATACGCGCCTCGAGGACGATGAGGAGATGATCGAGGTCGACGTCGAGGACGACGCCGAGGTCGCGGCCCGCGCGCTCACGCTCGCGACGGCGCTCAAGGACCGGTTCGACATGGCCGACGAGGATGCAAGCGCGGTCGCGGAGATCGTGGCGCGCGCGTTCCACGGGCACGAGGAGGTCAACGACGAGACCCTCGACCCGGAGCTCCGTTCCCTCTTCTACACGCTCGAGGCCAAGCGCCTCCTCGCCTTCCGCCGCGAGGAATACACGTGGGAGAACGGCGAGCGCCGCCGCGCGTTCTGGTGGCGCGTCCGCGACGAGGAGCTCGAGAAGATGGAGGAGATGCGCTCCGTCGCGGTCGAGGACTCGGTCTACGACCAGCTCCCGAGCAGCGTGTGGGCGCGCCAGGCGAGTTGACGCCGGACGGAACCGCTGGTACGGGCGTCCGCGAGCCGGTACCTTGAAGCCCGGCGCCCCCTCTGGGCGAGCGAGACCATGGGCAAGCTCTTCGGCACCAACGGCGTGCGCGGCGTCGCGAACCGGGACATGAATCCCGAACTCGCGCTCAAGCTCGGGCAGAGCCTCGGCACGTTCCTGCCTGAAGGCGCGCGCGTCCTCATCGCGACGGACACGCGCACGAGCAACGAGATGCTCGCGAGCGCGCTTGCCGCGGGGCTGCTCTCGGCGGGCGCGCGCGTGACGCTCGCGGGCGTCGCGACGACGCCGGCGCTCCAGTACGCCGTGAAGACGCGCGGCTTCGACGCGGGCGCGGTCGTGACGGCGAGCCACAACCCCCCGGAGTTCAACGGCATCAAGTTCATCGACGGCGACGGGACCGAGTTCCCGGCGACGAAGGAGGACGCGGTCGAGAAGGTGTACTTCGACAATGCGTTCCGCCAGGTCGCGTGGTCCGCGCTTTCGGGCGTCGGCCGCCTCGAAGGCGTGAACGAGGCCTACGTCGACGGCATCCTCGCGAAGGTCGACGTCGCGGCGATCCGCGCGCGCAAGTTCAAGATCGTGCTCGACACGTCGAACGGCGCGGGCGGCCTCACGGCGCCGTACCTCCTCACGAAGCTCGGCTGCCACGTCGTGACGATGAACGCGCAGCCGGACGGCACGTTCCCCGGGCACGACTCGGAGCCGACGCCCGACAACGTCAAGGACCTCGTGAAGTCGGTCGCCGCGTTCGGCGCCGACCTCGGCGTCGTGCAGGACGGCGACGCGGACCGGTGCGTCTTCGTCGACGAGAAGGGCCACTACCAGTACGGCGACCGAACGCTCGCGATCATCGCGGGCCAGATCGTGCGCGCGAAGCGCGGCGGCACCGTCGTGACGCCCGTCTCCTCCTCGACCGCGATCGAGGACTACGTGAAGGCGAACGGCGGCAAGGTCGTGTACACGCGCGTCGGCGCGCCGGTCGTCGCGCGCAAGATGATCGAGATCAAGGCCGACTTCGGCGGCGAGGAGAACGGCGGCCTCATCTTCCCCGAGTTCCAGTACTGCCGCGACGCCTCGATGGCGCTCGCGAAGGTGCTCGAGATCATCGCGAAGACGTCAAAGCCGCTCTCGGCGCTCGCGGCGGAGGTCCCCGCGTACGCGCTCCACAAGGCGAAGGTCACCTGCCCCGACGCGAAGAAGGCCGCGGTGCTCGCAGCGTTCGCGAAGGCGCACGCGGCGGGCAAGGTCGACACGACCGACGGCGTGAAGGTGTACACGAGCGAGGGCTGGGTCCTCGTGCGGCCGAGCGGCACGGAGCCGATCGTCCGCGTCTACGCCGAGGCGAAGACGGCGGAGGCGGCGAGCGCGCTCGCGGAGAAGAGCCTGAAGGAGATCCAGGCGCTCGTCAACGCGTGACGAAGTCTCGTCGCGACGAGGCGGCTTCCGCGGTCGCCGGTCTCGATCCAGACCGCGAGGTGGCCGCCGGGTACCGGTGTGACGCTCAGAGAGAGACCCTACAAACCCGGCCAACGCGAACGATAGGAACACGACGACGATGGCGAGGCTGGGACTGCGCACGAGAACCCTCGATCGTGGGGGGTCAGGGCCGGTTTGACATTTCTCAGGGTCAGAGCGGCCGCTCGCCGCGCGCGGGTCGCCCGGCGCGGCCGGCTTCCGTCTCCTCGCCGCGCTCCGTGACGCCGCGGCGGTGGCGATAGACGAGCTCGCCGCCCCACCAGCCCTGCGCCACGAGAAGCAGGATGCCGACCCCCTCCACGATGGCCGCAAGCAGGCCGCCCCCGAAAGGCACGTTGCCGGGAGGCCAGTGGAGCCCCGCCGCGATCGCGAAAACCGCGATCGTCAGGAATCCGAAGATCATGTGGAGCGTTCCCGTGCGCTCCGCGCTCGTGTTGCGTACGATGAACGCATAGTCGACGAGCCCCGGGATCGAGGCGAGGATGGCGCCGACGACCCCGAGCGTGAACATCCAGAAGGCGGCGGCGTGCCAGAAGGTGTCGCCGGTCCAGAAGCCGAGCGCGTCGAAAAGGACGCCGACGGGAAGGAGCGCCAACGGGAACACGACGAGCATCGGGTGGAGGGGATGCCCCAGGATATGGGCGCGGCTGCGCATGTCCGGACATCGGCTGTGGAGCGGGTAAGAGGTTTCTGGCGCAAGAGCCGATGCTCGAACGATCACTTCCGCCGCGCCCGCGGCCCGCCCGCCGTGTCCTCGACCACGAAGCCCAGCTCGCCGAGCCGGTCGCGGATGCGGTCGGAGGTCGCGAAGTCCCTGCGCTTGCGCGCGGCTTCGCGCAGCTCGACGAGGAGCTCGAGGAGCGCGCCCTCGCCCTCGCCGCCGCGCGCGGCCGTCTTCGCCGGGGCGAGGCCGAGCCGGTCCGTGAACGAGAGGACGACGTCGCGCGCCTTCGCGAGCGCCTCGGGGTGGACGTTCGCGGCGAGCGCGCGGTTCACGTCGCCGACAAGCTCGAGGAGCGTCGCGAGCGCGACGGGGGTATTGAAATCGTTGTCCATCGCCGCGTCGAAGGCTTCTCGGCGCTCGCGCGCGAGGGCCACGAGGGCGCGGTCGCGGTCGTCCATCGCGCGCGCGGGCGGCTTCGCGAGGGCGTGCTCGACGTTCGCGAGCATCGTGTCGAGCCGCTCCACGTTCTTCGCGGCCTGCGCGAGGCCCGCCTCGCTCATGTCGATGGGGCTCCGGTAGTGCGTCCCCGCGAGCCACAGGCGCAGGACGCGCGCGGGCCACTTCGCGAGGGCTGCGCGGAGCGTCGTGAAGTTGCCGAGGCTCTTCGACATCTTCTCGCCGTTCACCGTGAGGAAGCCCGCATGGATCCAGTACTTCACGGCCGGGTCCACGCCCGTCGCGGACTCCGTCTGGGCAAGCTCGTTCTCGTGGTGCGGGAAGATGAGGTCCCAGCCGCCGCCGTGGATGTCGAACGCGGGGCCGAACGCTTCCGTGCTCATGACGCTGCACTCGATGTGCCAACCGGGGCGGCCCTTGCCCCACGGCGAATCCCACGCGACCTCGCCCGGCTTCGCGGCCTTCCAGAGCGCGAAGTCCGCGGGGTGGCGCTTGCCCTCCGCGACGTCCTTCCGCACGCCCTCGAGCATCTGGTCGAGGTCGAGGTGCGAGAGCTTCCCGTAGTCGGGGTCCGCGCGCACGTCGAAATACACCGAGCGGCCGTGCTCGTCCTCGCCCACGTACGCGTGACCGCGGTCGATGAGGGTCTGCGCCATGCGCACGATGCCGTCGATGTGCTCGCTCACGCGCGGCGACGCGTGCGGGCGCAGGATGCCCAGCTCGTCGAGCGACGCGTCCACGAGCTTCTCGATGCGCCGCGCGAGCGCGAGCGGCTCCTCGCCTGTCTCGCGCGCGCGGTGGATGATCTTGTCGTCCACGTCCGTGACGTTCATCACGTGACGCACGCGGTAGCCGCGGTACTCGAGGTGGCGACGGATGAAGTCGTACGCCGCAATGGTGCGCGCGTGGCCGATGTGCGCCTCGTCGTACACCGTGAGGCCGCAGACGTACATCGACACCTCCCCCGGGCGCATGGGCTCGAAGGTCTCGCGCGCGCCCGTGAGCGTGTTCGTCACGACGATGGGCATGGACGAGCGCCCACGCCCGCGGGGCGCGATAAGGGTTTCGAGCCCGGCCAAGGGGGCGCAAGCTCCAAGTCGGCCGCGCGCGATGGCCGCGCCATGCCCCTCACGGAGGAGAGCGTCCGCGCCCAGGTGGAGGCGCTCAACCGCGGCCGCCGAGGCGACGCCGCCGCGCGGCTCGTCGCCTTCGAGGGCGAGCGCTTCAAGGTGTCCTTCAGCGACCGGCCGGTCGGCGACGCGACGTGCGCGGACGAGGACTTCTCGATGCTGCAGTTCCTGCTCAAAGGCGCGACGGGCGAGGACACGGGCATCGTGGACGTCGCGCACGACGAGGACGCGGGGCGGTTCGTGGTGAGCTACGAGCGCGTCGCGTGGGATTGAGGGCTTGAAGGGCGCAGGTCAGGTAACGGGCCACGTGGACTGTCACGTGGTTTGACGGGACCGAAGCACGTGACAGTCCACCTGCACCGTGTTTCGTCGTGATCCCGGGACAACGCCCCCGAACCCTCCGCTCACCCGCCCGGCCCGGGGTTCCCGTCCTCGCCCTGCGCGGGCATCGGCCGGAGCGTCTGGTCGCCTTCGAACGAATACCGCTCCTCGCCCCAGTAGTCGGCGTTGTTGTGGTAGCCGCGCACTTCCCAGAATCCGGGCTCGTCGTCGGTGACGAACCTGAGCGCGCGGAGCCACTTGGCGCTCTTCCAGAAGTAGCGGTGCGGCACGAGGAGCCTCAGCGGGAAGCCGTGCTCGGGCGTGAGGTCGGCGCCGCCGTAGCCCCACGCGAGGAGGACGGTCTCCTTCTCGAGGTCGGCCCGCAGTACGTTCGCCGTGTAGCCTTCCTCGCATTCGGCGACGACGTACTTCGCGTCGGAGGCGGGCTTCGCGACGTCGAGGATGTGCCGCGTGGGGACCCCCGTGAAGCGCGTGTCGAGCTTGCTCCACGTGGTCACGCAATGGATGTCGACGAGCACCTCCTTCGTCGGCATCGCGCGCAGCGCGTCGTAGCTTACCTGGATCGGGTTCTCGACGGCGCCGTAGACGCGGAAGTCCCACTTCGTCCGATCGAAGCGCGGCACGCTTCCGGCGTGGAGGATGGGGAACTTCTCGGTCACGAACTGGCCCGGAGGAATGCGCTCGCGGGGGTATCGCGACTGGTCTGGCTTCGCCATGCGCGTCGTGCTAGGCCGGCTCCGGCCAAGAGCGTTGCGGCGCGGCCGCGGAAGGTTCTTGCCGCCTCGGACCGCTCGTCCCTCGATGCGCGAGGCGCTCGGGGAATGGTTCACGGACGAGCGGCTCGAACCGCACCTCGTCCTCGCGGGCGTCGTGCTTCTCGTGGCGCTCGTTGCGGGCGCGCTCGTCGCGCTGGGCCTCTGATTCAGCGCTTGGCCTTGCGGGCGCCCCTCTGGGCCTTGGCCCCGGCGTGTCCGACCTTCGCGAGCGCGCGGTCGACGAGCGTCGGGGCCATGCCGACGTAGGCGCCCGGGTCTAGGGCGGCCGCGAGATCCTTGTCGCTCAGGCGCTTCGCGACTTCGGGTTCCGCGGCGAGCGCCTCACCGAAGGGCTTCCCGGTCATCGACGCCTTGCGGACGACCTCGTGGGCGTCCTGCCGGCCGAGCCCCTTCTCGACAAGGCGGAGCATCACGCTCTCGGCCATGATGCCGGGGTGCGCCGCGAGGTTCGCGGCGAGGCGCGCGCGGTCGACATGGAGCTTCGTGAAGACGTCCACCGAGTCCTGGACGATGACGTCGAGAAGCACGAACGAATGCGGGAGGATGAAGCGCTCCGCGGACGAGTTCGCGAGGTCGCGCTCGTGCCACTGGATCGCGTTCTCGTAGGCGGGCGTGAGGTTCGCGCGGACGATGCGGGCGAGGCCGCAGATCTTCTCGCTCGTCACGGGGTTCTTCTTCTGCGCCATCGTCGAGCTTCCGACCTGCTTCTTCACGTCGAAGCCCTCGGCCGCCTCGCCGATCTCGTTGCGCTGGAGGTTGCGGATCTCGGTCGCGAACTTCTCGAGGCTCGTCGCGACGTTCGCCATCCACGCGAGCATCTCGTTGTAGCGGTCGCGCTGCACGATCTGCGTGGGCCCGTCCTCCATGCCGACGCCGAGGTCCTTCGCGACGGCGTCCTGGATCGCGAACGCCTTGTCCCCGAAGCCCGCCATCGTGCCGACGGCGCCCGCCATCTTGCCGACCGTCACGCGCTCGCGCATCTCGCGAAGGCGGTCGAGGTGACGGTGCGTCTCGAGCATGAACACGGCCATCTTGTAGCCGAAGGTCGTGGGAAGCGCGGCCTGGCCGTGCGTGCGGCCGAGCGCGGGCGTGTCGCGGTGGTCGCGCGCGAGCTTTGCGAGCGCGGCGACGAGGTCCTCGAGACCCTTCTCGATGAGGACGAGGCCGTCGCGGAACATGAGCGCGTTCGCGGTGTCGATGACGTCGTAGCTCGTCGCGCCGAGGTGGACGTACTTGCCCGCGGTGCCCTTGCACTGCTCGGTGAGCGCGCGCACGACGGCCATAAGGTCGTGGCGGATCTCCGCCTCGATCTCGTGCACGCGCGCGGGCGTGACGTGCTTCAGGTTCGCCCGGCGCCCGATCTCCTTCGCAGCCTCGGCGGGGACGTTGCCGACGGCGGCGTGGGCGCGGGCGAGCGCGGCCTCGACGGCGAGGAGGCGTTCGAGCTTGCCCTCCTCGCTGAAGATGGCCTTCATCGCTTCGCGACCGTAGCGGTAGTCGATGGGGCACGACAGAACCATGGCCGCGGGGATGCCGCATGAGGTAGATAAATGAACGGCCGGCCCTGGGGACGCCCCCTGGAGTCGGCCTCGTTTTTCGGTTGTTCCCCTCGGCCCGAGGCCCGAAAAAGCGAAGGCCATACCCCCGTCGCGCCTCCCCGGGCACGATGCGCACCCTCGCCTTCCCGTGCCGCGCGTGCGGCGCCGACGTCGATTCGGGCGTCGTGGACGAGCGTGCCTTCGACCCCGCCGGCCGCCTGGCCTGGGCCCCCGCCCTCCTCGTGACGTGCGCCTGCGACGCGTGCGGCGCGGTGGACGAGTACAGGGCCCGCGATGCGCTCGGGTCGTTCCCGGCCCCACCGCTTGCGAGCGCGGGGTCCGTGGCGCCGGCGCTCGGGGGCGGCCGCCTCGTCCACCCCCTGTTTTCGCGCCGGTGAGGCGTGTTTCCCGGGAGAAACGCAGGTTTCACCGGACGACCGTAACCTTCCTACCAAAGCTTTTTAAAAGCGGTTTCCGTCCTCGCCTTTGCCTTCAGGGGTACCTCCCGATGTCGGACAAGATGGACGCGATCGTGGTCGGGGCCGGCGTCTGCGGCTCGGCGGCCGCCTACAAGCTCGCTTCCGAAGGGCTCCAGGTCCTGCTCGTGGACCGCGCGAAGCCCATCGGCTCGAAGAACCTCAGCGGCGGCGTCCTCTGGGGCCACGACCTCGCCGACGTCTACCCCGATTGGTGGAAGGACGCGCTCGCCGCGGGCGCGATCGAGCGCCCCGTCACGACGAAGGGCGTCAACTTCCTCACGAAGGACTCCGGCTTCACGGCGCAATACGGCTCCGACCAGTGGCGCAAGGAGCCCTACAACGCCTTCACGGTCCTGCGCGGCCGCTTCGACAAGTGGCTCGCCGACAAGGTCGCCGAGAAGGGCGGCCTCGTGGTTGACGGCGTGAACGTCGAACGCCTCGCGCGCGACGAGAACGGCCAGGTCGTCGGCGTCGAGCAGATGGGCGACGTCATCAAGGGCGACGTCGTCCTCCTCGCGGACGGCGCGAACTCGCGCCTCGGCATGGAGATGGGCATCCGCGGGAAGCTCAACCGCCACCACTACGTGCTCGGCGTGAAGGAGGTCATCCGCCTCGGCGAGAAGACCATCGAGGACCGCTTCAACATCGGCCCCAACGAAGGCGTCGCGCACGAGTACGTGCTCGGGTACCTCGAGAACGGCGCGCAGGCCGGCGGCTTCCTCTACACGAACCGCGACACCGTCTCCCTCGGCGTCGTCGTCAACCTCGACAGCATCTGGGAGAAGGGCGTCTACACGCACAAGATCATGGAGGAGTTCCGCCTCCACCCGCAGATCAAGCCCCTCCTCAAGGGCGGCGAGCTCGTCGAGTACGGCGCGCACCTCATCCCGGAAGCGGGCCTCAAGTGCACGCCGCAGCTCTTCGGCAACGGCTGGCTCGTGGCCGGCGACGCGGCCGGGTTCGTCTACTCGAACGGCCTCGTCATCCACGGCATGAACTACGCGATCCGCTCCGGCATCCTCGCGGCCGAGCAGATCATCAGCGCGAAGCGCCGCGGCGACTTCACCGCGAACGGACTCGCGGGCTACCAGGGCCGTCTCCAGGAGTCGTTCATCATGAAGGACCTGCAGAAGTTCGACAAGCTCGCGGACTTCGTGTGGGACCCCACGATCCACAGCGTCGTCCCCGGTCTCGTGGACGGCGTGTTCAAGGACCTCTTCACCGCGAAGGGCCAGCCGAAGCTCTTCACCGAGGAGATCCTGCGCAAGCAGATCAAGGAGCAGAAGATCAGCCTCTTCCAGCTCGCGAAGACCGCCATCAAGGCCCGCCGGAGCGTGTAAAGCGATGCCCGAAGCCGAACTCAGCGACGAGATCATGGAGATCAAGGCCCGCCTCGGGACCACGCCCTACAACTTCGACACGCCCGAGCACGCGCACATCACGATCGACGAGTCGATCTGCAAGACGTGCCCGCACTTCATGTGCATGTACGGCTGCCCCGCGGGCTGCTTCAGCCTGATCGATGGCGTCATGCACTTCCAATACGAGGACTGCGTGGAATGCGGCACGTGCGACATCATGTGCACGCCCGGGTCCGTCAAGTGGAACAACCCGCGGGGCGGGTTCGGGGTCAAGTACAAGTACGGATAGGCTTGACCCCGAAAGACCGAACGCCGCAGCGTTCGGTCGGTTTGGTGTGAGGCTTTGGCGTCCTCGCCGCATCTCACGCGGCGTCGACAGTGCCGGTCGAACCAGCTCAACCGCCTCGCTGTATCCAACGCTGGCGCCTTCACAAACCCAAATCGAGTTGCTTCGTCGCGCGGCGCCGCCGCTGCGCGTCCGGTCGTCTTGCCTTAGTGACGTGCTTTACCTGTAGCGGCGCATCAAAAACCTGCTCTCGGAGGGCGTGGCCGATGCGCTCCGCGAGCAAACAAGGCACCGCGTCGCCAATCTGCGCCCACTGCTCGCTACGGCTCCCAGCGAGCTGCCAATCATCCGGGAACGTTTGGATCCGCTTCACCTCCGGGATGCGTAGCCTGCGGTTGCGCCAGTGGAACGGGCCTACATAGGGACCGGGACTAGCTTGAATGGTCCACGAGGGTTGATCCGGACTCAGCTTGAGAAGGAACGACCAGTACTTGGACCGCCACTCGAAGAGCGGGTGCTTGTGCCCCTTCTTTGCGGTTAAATGGAGGTAGTTCTCCCCAGGCGGAATCATCTCAAGGAGGTGCCCGTATTTGCCGCCGATCACCTCCCCTGCAAGGGCATTACCGTCATCGAGGTCCCCAATTGCGTCACCAGCCGTGACATACGGCGCCATTTCCGTGAGCCGCGCAACACGGTCGGGAGGGGCATGGGTTGGGGGTGGGAAATGGAACTTTGGCCCTCCAAGGACACCAACGAGAAGAAGGCGCTCGCGCCTCTGCGGGACTCCGTAGTCTGCGGCGTTGACCACCTTCTCAGCGATTACGTACCCCTCGCTCGACAAGGCGTGTATCGTCGCGTCAAGCGCAGGACGGCTCGTCTTATAGGCGAGTCCGAAGACGTTCTCCATAATGAACGCGCGAGGCCTAGCATCCTTGACGACCCGAACGTACTCCTTCAGTAGATGAGCGCGCGGGTCGTCGAGGATGGACTCAATCCGTCCGGGAACCCAGAAAGCAGACTTCGAGAACGCCTGACATGGTGGCCCGCCGACCACCAGGGCTGCTTCCCCCTTCTTGAGTCCTGCTTCCGCCAGAATTTGCTTCGTGGAGAATTTCCGAATGTCTCCGTTGATTACTGCCCAATGTGGACGGTTCTGTTTTAGGGTGGCGCAGCGCGTCTCCTCCCATTCAACGCAGACGCGTGTCTCGTACCCAGCCTGCTCGAGGCCGATGTCCAAGCCCCCCGCGCCGCTGAATAAAGAGATGGTGGGCGGCAACAAGGCCCCCGAAGGCGGATTCGCGCAAAGAACCTTACCCCGAGACCTCTGAGAATTCCTGATGACCAAGCAAATCCCCCGATTATCCGAATTGTGAGACCTCTCACCATCCGAATAGAACCATTACATTATCAATTGGATTGGATAGAGGGGTGTGAATCTACTCCGAAGTGACCTCATCAAGGTCGAGCTTTTGAAGAAGCTCAGAAGGGAGGGCGAGGCGACAATCAACGGCCTCCGGGAGAAGACTGGGTTCGTGAACTTTGACAGTATCCACCGGTCTCTCCTCTTCCTCGAGCAAATCGGACTCGTGACCCTCGTACCCAGGCCGGTTGCTCGTGACGGGCGCAACTACACCTGGGTCAATTTGACGGACAAGGGCAAGGAGGCCGCCGACCACCTCCTTGGCCATCAGGGTAGAGACATGAATCGTCAGAGGTAAAACATGAGCATACGTATCGACAAAGAAAGAGCGAGGACGCTACTGCGCACGGAGGCCGCAGCCGTCACTGGGGGATCGCCGATTGATCCCGAGTGGAAGGCTCTGATCGAGACACTATCCAAGGAATGCGAGAACTCGTCCAAGACGCACATCGCGTTCGCTGGGACCGCAGTCCTCGCAAAGGCCACTGAGCGGCGGGCGGACGTTTACGCCGTCAAGAGCCGAGCCAATACACCCGGCGCTTACTCAGCGAGGGGCCTCTGCCACGGAGTCTTGGTCCCAAACGCCGACGAGCTGGGGATCGATTTAGGAAGGACCGGACGGGAGCCACTGAACAACCAGCCCTATTTCCAGATCGAGAGTGTCAGCGAGAGCGAACTCCTCAAGAAGACGAAGAGAACACAAGGCTCCCAGCCGATCAAGGCGCTAGTGGCGATACTCAAGAAGCTGGATCGCGCCTCCCCGGATGACGCGATGATGGGCCTTCGCGCATTTATCTCGGTACGCCGCCAATATCGTACTGAGTACCGCACGCTTGCAGAGCCCACGTCCACCCTCACCGCGGAGCAGTTCGCCGCCAGCGTCGCCGAGTTTGTGGAAAACGATTCCGAAGGCGGAAGGCGGGCGCAGGCGGTTGTCGCCGGCCTTCTCGAAGCCGTCTTCCCCCCAGGCGCTGTTCAGGCTAAGCGCGTGAACGACCCCGACCGCCACTTCCCGGGGGACGTGGGCATTGGGGGTGCCGGCAACCACAAGT
Source organism: Candidatus Thermoplasmatota archaeon (assembly GCA_035540375.1). Taxonomy (NCBI): domain Archaea; kingdom Methanobacteriati; phylum Thermoplasmatota; species Thermoplasmatota archaeon. The sequence goes on along the minus strand of DATLGO010000010.1, from coordinate 1,372 downwards.
CCGATGGAGCAGGTAAGGGAAGCGTTCAGAGGGTAGTTGAGGTCCGCGACAAGCCCGTGACCGAGTCCGATCTCGTCCTGTTCGCCCAGAAGGCCGCACGCGCAGGCATCCGGAGCGCGATGGTCGTCGCTGTCGCCCAAGGTCAGGATACGGCCTCTGTGGCGCGCGCCGTCGCGCGGGCGCGCGACATCGGCGTCAGCCTCGTGGTCACCACCGACTGGAGCGCCTTGACCACGTGCGCGCTCTTCTTCGGGCGCGCGCCGCCCGAGGCGACTATTCGGGAGGCACTAAGGGCCATCGGCAAGCGCCTCGCGGAAATCGAGGCCTCCCTGGGCGCGCTCGAGCAGTGGGAAGAAATCCTTCTCGGGGAACCGAGAACTGCGCGCGACAAAACCTTGGACTAACCTTGAGATAAACCCGCGCGAGACATCGCCGGGAGGCGATGCCGGGTCGTCGTCGTGGTAGGAGTCCGGCCCCCAGCCAACGCCGCCGGGGGCGATAGGTTGCCGATAGATTCGCTTCACACATTCACTCGTGCGGCAGCTCCGCCCAATCCTTGCGCCGCTCGCGGCCGAGCCGGCGGTCGAGGTCCCGTGTGAGGGCAAGCGCAGCCGCAAGCGTCGCGCGCTCGCGGGCGCCGAGAGCGTGCCAGTGCACGCCCTTCTTCGCGACGAGCCCGCGCGCGCGGAGTCGGCGGAGCGCCGCGCCGAGCGTGTGAGGCTCGACGTCGAGCGCGGCCGCGATCTCGTGCGCGCGCCACGCTTCCTTCGGCCTGGCCATGAGGAATGCGAGGACGCGCGCCGGGTTCGATCCGGGGCGCGGAAGTTCGGCGACGCCCCGCTCCAGGGCGTCAATCGGCACAGGACTCATTGTTGACTCACTCTCGACTCACCACAGCATAAGGATTGCGGGCTGCCGGAATGCCCGGAAGCGCTCCGTTTCTGTCAAGGCTCTCCCGAAGTGGCCCGAGAGAGGCCCCCCACCCACCCGACTTCGGACCACAATCGATAGCACCCGCGCCGTCGCTCGCCGCGCGATGCGCTTCCATCGCAGCCTGCTCGCGGTGACCGTGCTCGCCTTCGGAATGCTCGCCCTCGCGCCCGCCGCGACGGCCCACCACTTCCTCGCGGGCCCGATCGGCGTCGGCGATGAGTGCTATTGGGTGGCGAAGAACGGCGAGGTCTGGATCACGGGCTACGACTACGCCGCGCCTTACGGCCCCCCGGGCTGGCGCTCCTGCGACCCGCACGACCCTTGCGCGGAGCCGTACGAGTGTCCGGCCCCGCAAAGGCTGATCTGATCGGGCTTCGCACGTGCGCCTGACGGGCGCGGGGGCTACGCCCCCACCACATCCCCCCGCAAACCAATACGC